>CALBAF010000272.1 GCA_937926415.1 uncultured Actinomyces sp. | reverse complement strand
CTCGACGCGCGGCGGCGAGGACCTCGACATGTTCGCGCGCATCCTGGCCACGGGTGACGTCATCATCCACACGCCCGACGCCCTCGTGCATCACCGCCACCGCGTCGACGAGGCCGGCCTGGATAAGCAGATCCGGGGCAACGGCTCCGGCATGGCGGCCCTTCTGACGAAGGCGATCATCACCAAGCCCTCCGTGCTCGGTACGCTCGCGACCCGCGTGCCTGGCGTCCTGAACCGCGTCAAGCCCGGTGGCGCTCGCGTTGCCGGTACCGACGAGGACGTGCCCGGCTCGCTCACCAAGTCCGAGATCAAGGGCTTCCTCGAGGGGCCCTTCCTCTACCTGTCGTCGCGCAAGCGCAACAAGCTCGGCGCACCGCGCCAGGAAGAGCAGGCAGCCGAGCAGAGCAGCGTGACCGCACCGAGCAGCGCTGAGGAGGCCCAGGCCTCGTCCGCGCAGGAAAACACCGGCGAAGGGAACGGTCACGCGTGAGCCCACGCCGAGGACTCTGGGCCAAACCCGCCCCCGCCCAAATCGGGCCGCTACGAGAGGACGCGCAGGATCTACCCGCGTGGCCCTTCGTCGTGGCCTATTCGGCGTACTTCCTGTGGTGGGTTCTCGGCTCCGGTGACCTGATGTGGCCGCTGTTCGCGTCGATCATGCTCGTGTTCATGATCGGCCGACACGGCCTGCGCTTCCCGCCCGGATCCATCCTGTGGGTGTTCTTCCTGGCGTGGGTGCTGGCCTCGATGACGATGCTCGACACGGGCGGGCGCGTCATTGGCGCGTTCTACCGCTTCCTGCTCGAGCTCTCGCCCGGCATCTTCGCGGTCTACGCGTTCAACGCGCGCAGATCCCTGAGCGTACGCACGATCACGGGCACGATGTGGGGCTTCCTCGCATCGACCACCATTGGCGGTTTCATCGCAATGGCGGCGCCGACGCTGCGCTTTAAGACGCTCATGTACTACCTGGTGCCGCGCGCCCTGCAATCCAACGACTTCGTCAGGGAGTTCACGAAGCGTGCGACCACCCAGTGGAACCCCTCGTCGTGGATCCTCTCCGACCCGCGCCCGTCGGCCCCCTTCATCTACTCCAACACCTACGGCAACGTCTACTCGCTGATCTTCCCGCTCGCCCTCGTCTTCGCATACGTGCTGTGGCGTGAGCGCTCCAAGTGGCGCTTCATCGTGGCGGCGGTGTGTGCTCTGTCGGTCATCCCGGCTGCAGCGACGCTCAACCGCGGCATGTACATCGGCCTCATCGTCATCGTCCTGTGGGTGGGCTTCCAGCGCCTGCGTGCGGGAGCCTGGCGCACCGTCCTGGGCATCATCGCGGCGATCGTGGTGGGCGTGGGCGCGTGGCTGGCCACCCCGGCCTCCCAGTCGCTCCTGGAGCGTGTCGCCGCCTCCTCGTCGACGCAAGACCGCGCGTCCAACTACCTCGAGACGCTGTATGAGCTCCAACAGTCCCCGCTCCTGGGCTTCGGAGCCCCGCGCCCCTCGGCCTCGCCGTGGCTGCCCTCCCTGGGCACGCAGGGCCAGTTCTGGACGGTCATCTTCTCCTACGGCCTCGTCGGCCTGGCCCTGTTCCTGGCCTTCTTCCTGCGCATGTTCCCGCGCATCTGGCGCGCCACGGACGTGTACGGCTCGATCCTGGGCGGCATCATCCTGGCGACCCTCGTGGAGCAGTTCTACTACGGCATGAACACGGGCCTCATGATCTCCGTCGTCGCGGTGGCGCTCCTGTCGCGTCACCTCGAGGAGGAGAACGACCCGCTCAAGCGTGCCGAGGCTGAGCGCGATGGCTCCGCGAGCGCCGGATCCGTCGCTGGAACCGTCCGCGCGGCACGCGCTGTGCGCATGGGGCAATGGACAAGCCCCGCCGCGAACGACGGGGCTTTTGCCACTCAAATGCTTGCTCGACTCAACAAGTCGGGTCGTCGGGGAACGAGAAGCCGGAAAGCTTCCACGCACCGCCGTCCTTCACAAACAGAAAATAGGTGAGGGCGCGGGTCATGGTCGTGTCGTCCGTCAGCGCAGTTCCCGCGTCGTTGAGGACGCGAACGTTGGAAGAGTCGACGCACGCCGAGACCGTGACGTTTCCAGCGCCGTCATCGCTGAGGATGTGCACGTCCTCGAGGGTGGGTGAGCCGGTGGTGCGGGTACCGTCCCTCGTCCACTCGAGAGCCTGCGCGTCGAACTCCTCCAGCGCGGAGGCCGTGAGCACGGAAGACAGGTCGGTCGCCCGAGCCTGCTCGGGGTCTGTGAACGCGCCCCACAGCGTGTTCATGACGAAGGTCGCCTGCCCGGCGGCCTCGGCGTCCGTGGCCAGCGAACCGGATTCGTTCGCGGGCCCGCCCGACGGCGGGGTGATGGTCTTTTCGACGGACTGGGGGATGTCGGACTGCGGGTCCTCCTCGGCGCTCTGGGCACCGGAGGCGGCGGACGCGGCCGCGTCTGTCTGGGCGGAACCCGTCAGGCGCAGGAATCCCGCGACGATGAGCGCAATGATCAGGAGAATCGCGGCTGCCAGCAGGCTCTTCTTACGGGCAGGGGAGAGCGAGTTGATGAAGTCCATGTGTATCCCATCGGTAGGTTATAGAAAAAGGCTACCGCGCGGTAGCGGGAAGGTTAATCATGAGTGAGGCAAATCAAGCCAGGCGTTCCCTCGCGCGCGGCGGCATTGTCGGCTTCGTGGGAGCAGCCGCATCCGCGGTCCTGGGCTTCGCGTTCACGATCATCCTCTCGCGCATGCTGGGTGCCGAGGGTGCGGGCATCGTCACCCAGGCAACCGGCGTCTTCGCGATCGTCATGGCCCTAGCCAAGGTGGGCCTCGACTCCACCGCCATCTACCTGATGCCGCGCCTGTCGCTCGACGCCCCCGAGGAGATCCGCGCGACCCTGTCGTTCATGGCCTCCATGACCGTGGGCGTGTCCACCGTGTGTGTCCTCATTCTCGAGGCCGTGGCTCCCTTGATCTGGAATGCGCAGGTCGCGGCATCGACCCGTGCGGTGCTGTGGTTCGTGCCCATCGGTGCGCTCACGCTGGTCGCGTCCGCCGCCCTGCGGGCGCTCGGCAACATGCGCGAGTACGTCCTCATTCAGAACCTGCTGCTGCCAGGCCTGCGTCCTCTTCTTGTTGCATTCGCTGCCGCGTTCACCGGATCGCTTGCCTTTGTGTCGGTTGCGTGGGCCCTTCCCTTTGTCGTTGTCCTCGTGGCCGCGTGGTGGCTACTGCTGCGACACATGCCCTCGGCTGCCGACTCGGTGGGGCGCTGGCCCAGTGCGCAGCGCCGCCGACAGGTTGTCTCCTTCGCTTTGCCTCGTACCCTCACCGCCGGCCTCGAGCAGGCGCTGCAGTGGCTCGACGTCCTTCTCGTCGGTCTCCTGGCGGGCGACGCGGCCTCGGGCATCTACGGTGGTGCCATTCGATTCATTCAGGCGGGCATGGTCGTTGACACGGCTCTGCGCGTCGTCGTCTCCCCGCAGTTTTCCAAACTCCTGCACCAGGGTAAGACGAAGGAGCTGCGTGACCTCTACAGCACGGCCTCGATTTGGCTCGTTCTGTTTGCAGCCCCCATCTACGCGCTCATGGCGATCTACGCGCCCGCGCTCATGCGCATCCTCGGCGACGGCTTTGCTCCCGGCGCGAACGTCCTCGTGGTCCTGTGTATCGGCTCGATCGTTACGTTCATGGCGGGAAACATTCACTCGCTGCTCATCATGAGCGGACGCTCCGGGTGGGCAGCGATCAACAAGATCGTGGTGCTGACTCTCAACGTTGTGGGTAACGTCATCTTTATTCCTCGTGGAGGAATGGTCGCTGCGGCGATCGTCTGGGCTGTGTGCATGGTGCTTGACGCGGCTATGGCGACCGTTCAGGTCTCGCGGTTTATCGGTGTGACAATAAAATTGTCGGAAGTGGTCAAGCCGATCGTTGTCGTGGGCGTGTCTGCGGTGATTCCGGGCGGGTGTATAGCGTGGTGGCTGGGGCGCGATTCTTTCGTCGCGACCGTTGGCGGATCGGTGCTCTCGGTCCTGTTTTTCGCCTGTGTTTGCAGGGTGTTGAGGGATCACCTGCACCTGTCGGGACTTGGGTCCCAAGTGAGGCGTCGCCGGGGATGAAAATGGGGCGCGTGATGCGCCTGTGAAAATCCTGCTTGACCATTCGGTTGATCTGTGGGGATTGTTGTGTAATTATTTATGTAACAAGTTCCGTTTCCTCCGAAAGGTCGTGTCATGGCTTCTGCGATTTCGCGCCTTGCAGTCCTTGCAACTGCGCCGATTGTCGCCTGCGCTTCCCTCGCGCTCGCTCCGATGGCTCACGCTGTTGGTGCAGGTCAGGGGGATTCGACACCCGGTCAGGCTGTCGTTCGCGACGGCTCGAGCGCCGCAACTGCTGCCGCGTCGTGCTGGGACATTAAGCAGCGGAATCCTGAGGCTGCGGACGGCGCCTACTGGCTCCAGACCCCCGCGATGGATCACCCCGCCCAGTTCTTTTGCGACCAGACGACAGATGGTGGCGGCTGGGTCATGATCGGCCGCGGCCGTGAAGGATGGGAATCCTGGAGCGGCGGCAAGGGAGACCCCGCGAAGCTGACCTCTCGCTCGCGCACCTCCGATGACTTTGAGGTTGTTCAGCTCTCCAACAAGGCTGTCACCGAGCTCCTCAACAACGAGGCGGTCAAGGACCAGGCTGACGGCGTGCGCGTCATGCGCTCGTGGAGCGCATCGGGCAGCTCCTACCAGACCGTGGATCTTCAGTTCCCGAAGATGACAGACTTCGTGTGGCCCTTCAAGATGGCCCACCCGGTCAACGTCCAGATGGACAAGGGTGGCTGGCGATCCAGCCTCATGTGGGGCCTGACCGGCTATGACAATGAGTGGAACGGCCTGCAGACCTACCCCTCGGCCCGCACCACGGGCTGGAAGATCGGCTGGGGCTTCGGTGCTCTCACCGCCAACTGGACCGGTGACGTCACCTCCGCAACCTCCTACTTCCACAAGTCGGGCCTGACGGTCTTCCCCTACGCCGAGGCCTACGTGCGTCCGCACATCTCCTCGGATTCGGCTGCCTTCACCCGTATCCCCGACGAGGGCCTTGGGGCCTCGACGGTCTCCGGTGTCGTCTCGCGGTACGCAGCCAAGACCTCGTGGGGCGTGAGCGGTAACCTCAACGGTTCCGTGAGGGAAGGTAGCATCCAGGTCCAGGCCTTCGCCCAGGTCGGATCCACCATGTACGTGGGCGGCAACTTCACCGGCGTCAAGCAGGGTGAGAAGGGCACCGAGATCTCCTCGCGCGGCCTCGCGGCCTTCGACGTGGCCACCGGCGACTTCACCGGACAGACCTTCGACTTCAATGGGCAGGTCAAGGCACTCCTCGCCCTGCCCGACGGTCGCCTCCTCGTGGGCGGCGACTTCACCCGCGTCAACGGCGAGCCCCACGTCGGCACCGTCGTCATCAACCCCTCGACCGGCCAGATTGACCCCTCGTGGGATCTGCAGATCACCAACGCGCTGCGCGGTGGTGCCGTGAGCGTGCGTGCCCTGACCTACTACGACGGCAACGTCTACATGGGCGGGGTCTTCACCCACCTCTCCGGCGGCGGCAGCTCCCGGGTCTACGCGCGTAATGCTGGACGTGTCTCCCTGAGCGCGCGTCCCGACCGCTCGTGGAACCCCGAGATCAGTGGTGCCGTTCAGGCAGTTGGCGTCTCCGAGGCGAACGGCGCGTTCTACGCGGGCGGCCACTTCACCACGGCGCACGGTAATCAGCGCGCCTGGTACGCCGCCAAGTTCTCCACCCAGCCGGGTGCTGCCGTGGATACTGACTTCGACTTCGTGCCGTCCAGTGCCACTGCCGGTAAGTACCAGCAGACCATCTCCACGGCCGGAAACCGCGTCTACATCGGTGGCTCCGAGCACAACCTGTTCGGCTACGACACTGCCACCAACCAGCGCGTCTCCGGTGCGATGACCTTCAACAACGGCGGCGACCTGCAGGCCAGCACCGTGTCTGCCAAGGGAGTCATCTACGGCTCCTGCCACTGCTCCGACGCCACCTACCAGGACATGTACGTCTGGACGATGAACGGCTCCTGGTCGCGCGTCGACGAGATCAAGTGGGTCGGCGCATGGGATGCCGCCACCGGCGAGAGCCTGAAGTGGACCCCCTTCGAGCTCTCCTCGCGTCGCAAGACCGGCGCCTGGGCGCTTGAGACCGACAACTACGGCAACCTGTGGGTGGGCGGCGACTTCACCCTCTCCCACACCGATGCCACGCGCACCCAGTGGAACGGCGGCTTCGCCCGCTACGACAACCGCGACAACGTCGCACCCGAGGCGCCCTCCCTCCTGCGCTCCTCCGCGTCGAACGACTCCACCGTGACCCTCGCCTGGGAAGGCGTCGCTGACGCCGTGTCCTACGAGATCCTGCGCGACGATCGTCCGATCGCAACCTCCGAGACCACCAGTGTCGAGGTGCCGCGCGGCGGTGAGAACCGCTACTTCGTGCGCGCCGTTGACGCCGAGGGCAACCGCTCCGCGACCACCGCGGTCTACACCGCTCCGGCTCCGGGTCAGGCGGATGCCTCCAACCCGGTGCTCCTCGAAGCGGGTGCGACGTGGAACTACCGCGCTGACGCCAGCGCCGCCCCCGAGGACTGGGCCCAGGCCTCGTTCGACGACTCCACGTGGCCGACCGGAGCAGCCCCGCTGGGCTACGGTCACTCCGCGATCGCGACCCAGATCGCCACCAAGGGCTCGCGCCCCGTGACGACCTACTACCGCACGCACTTCCAGGTGGCCGACGCGAAGGGCCTCAAGGGCATCAACGTCAAGTACCTGGCCGACGATGGCGCCGTCGTCTACATCAACGGCGTCGAGGTGGACCGCACCCGCATGGGTGCCGGCACGGTCAGCTACGCGACCCGCGCCGACGCGGCGCCCAACTTCGCCGCGGCCTCCGCCTCCCCCTCCGAGGTCTTCGTCCCCGCATCGGCGCTGAAGACCGGTGACAATGTGATCGCCGTGGAAACGCACGTCAACTACATGCGCACCGCGACCGTCTCGATGCAGGCCTCTATCTCCCGAGTGGAGGGCACCCCGGACGACAACAGCTCTGTTCCCGACGAGCGCAGCACCGAGCCGACCGACGCGACGCAGCCGATCAACGCGGCTTCCGTCAAGTCCGGCACGGTCATCCAGACCGGCGACGAGTGGAACTACTGGACCTCCACGGAAGCCCCCGCCTCCGACTGGGCCACGACCGGCTCCCTCCAGAGCTGGAACCGCGGCTCCGGCCCGATCGGCTGGGGAGACTCCGGTGCGGTGACCGCCCTCGATATTGCCAAGAAGGATCGTGCGGTCACGTACTACTTCGCGCGCGACATCGACCTGGGCGCGATCAGCCCGAACACCACGCTGACCGTCAAGGTGCGTGCGGACGACGGCGTCGTCCTGCGAGTCAATGGCAAGATCGTCGACACGAAACGTATGTCCGATGGAAACATTACCCACACGACGTACGCGAATGCGGCCGTGAGTGCCAGCAAGGCTTCCTCCGATCTGCTCGAGGTCACCATCCCCGCAAACCTCTTGACAAGCGGCGTCAACCGCATCGGCGTCGAGGAGCACATCAACTACAAGGGATCGCCCTCGATGACCTTCGATCTGAACGCGACTCTTGTGAAATAAGGGAAGAATCCTTCTTCTCCGCTCGAGATCGCGCGAGGTGTGAGCCATTGACAATGGTTCGATCCAGCTCGTGAATCGTGTTGACAGGTCCAGCCCCCGCCTTTTTGGCGGGGGTTGACTTGTATGTGGTAAACGACTCCTGCGTTGTACTAACCAGCTGGTTGAACGGTAGCAATTATCGTGACACTATAGAAGTAACCATTTACGCGATACCTGTGAGGACCCCATGAGTTTTATGCGCCGTTGCTTGGCGCTCGGACTGGCATCAGTAATCGGCCTGAGTGTGCTTGCATTCTCCCCGGCTGCCCACGCGGCCGCCGACCCGCTGCACGACGGCCTGAGCGCGGCCACCGCCGCGGCCTCATGCTGGGAAATCAAGCAGAACGACCCGCGTTCCCAGAACGGAACATACTGGCTGCAGACCTCCACCATGGAGACCCCCGGCCAGTTCTTCTGCGACCAAACCACGGACGGCGGCGGCTGGGTCCTCATCGGACGAGGCCGTGAAGGCTGGGAGACGTGGAGCCAGGGCCAGGGCGATCAGGAGAAGCTGAAGACCCGCCCGCGAACCGCCGGTGACTTCGAGGTCGTACAGGCCTCGCACCAGACGGTCAACGGCCTGCTCGGCGGTACCTCCGTGTCCGCCCTCGAGGATGGCCTCATGGTCCAGCGCGCTTGGAACCATAAGGGAACCGCCTACCAGACCGTTCGCATGCGCTTCCCGAAGATGCGTGACTTCATCTGGCCGTTCAAGAGCGCCCACCCGGTGGACGTGAAGTTCAACCACGAATGGTGGGTCAACGGCGGCATCGTGTGGGCTGGTTTTGGTACGAACACCGCCTGGGGTTACGTCAACCTCATCGCCTCAGCGCAGAACAAGTACACGATGGGCTGGGGCTACGGCCCCGCCGCCACGTCGTGGGCCGACACGTCCTCCTCGACGTCGTACTTCCACTACAACGGCTCGATCATCAACCCCTACGCCGAGGCCTACGTGCGTCCGCAGCTGCGTTCCACGGACTCCAGCTTCCGCGCCATCGGTGACGGTGGCACGCCCGCCAAGAAGCAGAAGGCTACCGCTTCCGAGTTTGCCTCCCCGATGTCTTGGGGCGTTGCCGGAAACCTCAACGGTTCCGTGAAGGAAGGCAACATCCAGGTCCAGGCCTTCGAGCAGATCGGCTCGACCATGTACGTGGGCGGTAACTTCACCGGCGTGCAGAAGGGCAAGAACGGCCAGGAGATCGCATCCTCCGGCCTCGCCGGCTTCGATGCGACGACGGGGGAGTGGAACGGACAGACCTTCTCCTTCAACAACCAGGTCAAGGACCTCGCCGAGCTGCCGGGCGGCAAGCTCCTCGTGGCCGGCGACTTCACGCGGGTCAACGGTGAGACCCACGTCGGCACCGTCCTGATCGATCCGGCGACCGGCCAGATCGACCCGTCGTGGACCCTGCAGGCCCGCACCGGCACCAACGGTGGCCGCGTCTCGGTCAAGTCCATCAAGATCATCAACAACCACATCTACCTGGGCGGTATCTTCACGCACTTCCAGGGCAACGGCGCATCGTGGACCTATGCCCGTAACGGCGCGCGCCTCGACATCAACGGCAAGCCCGACCGTACGTGGAACCCCGAGTTCAACGGCACCGTCATCGATATCGATGTCGACGAAAACGAGACCTACTACTACGCGGCCGGCTACTTCACCCGCGCCCACAACCGTGTCGTCGAAAATGCGGGTCGACTGTCCACCGCCGCCGGCGCCGAGCTCGACCAGTCCTGGACCTTCCGTCACTCCTACCTGATCGGCAAGTACCAGCAGACCGTGACGGCCGCCAACGGCCGCGTCTACTTCGGTGGTTCGCAGCACTCGCTCTTCGGATACAACTCCGACTCGATGACGCGCACCTCCGGCTCCATCACCATGAACAACGGTGGCGACCTACAGGCGTCCACCCGCTCCGCTTCGGGCGTCGTCTACGCCTCGTGCCACTGCTCCGACTTCGCCTTCCAGGACGCCTACCAGTACCTGACGCTCGGCACCACGTGGACACGAGCCGACGAGATCCAGTGGGTCGGCGGCTGGGACGAGGCCACGGGCCGCCAGCTCGGCTGGACCCCCTACCGCCTCGGCTCCCAGCGCTTCACCGGCGCGTGGGCCCTCGAAATGGCTGACGACGGCGCCCTGTGGGCCGGCGGCGACTTCAACTACTCCTACACGTCCCTGACGGCAGGCCAGTGGTCCGGCGGCTTCGTGCGCATGCCCGCTCGCAACGCCACCGCCCCCGCAGTCCCCGCGAACCTGCGCGCCTCGGGCGGCAACTCCAAGGAAGTCACCCTCAAGTGGTCCTCCGTGCCCGGTGCAGTCTCCTACGACATCCTGCGTGACGATCGTCCGATCGCCTCCACGACCTCGAACTCCGTGACCGTGCCCCTGGGCGGCAAGAACCGCTTCTTCGTGCGCGCGGTGGCCTCCGACGGTCTGCGCGGTGCCTCGACCCACGTGTACACGGTCAACTCCAACGGCAAGCCCACCCAGCCCGTCGACGCCACGCTGCTCGTGGATGAGGATGACACCTGGGCGTACCACTGGTCGACCGATCCGGTTGCCAAAAACTGGGCCCAGACCTCGTTCGACGACTCCGCCTGGAGCCGCGGTGCCTCCCCGATCGGCTATGGCGGCCCCGGAATCAATACGACGCTGACCCCGGGCGCGGCCAAGAACCGACCCATCACCACCTACGCGCGCATTAACTTCACGGTCGCTGACCCTACCGCCATCGCCGGTGTGAACGTCGCCGTGACGGCCGACGACGGTGCCGTGGTGTATGTCAACGGCAACGAGGTGGCTCGCCAGCGCATGGACGATGGAACGGTTGACGCCTCGACCTACGCGAACGCGTCCGTCTCGACGCCCGCCGCGCGCGCCGACCGACAGCTGGTCTTCGTTCCCGCGGACAAGCTGGTCGCCGGCACGAACACGCTGGCCGTCGAAACACACCTGAACTACCGCTCCAGCTCGTCGATGACCATCGACGGCATGGTCAAGGTTGTCACCAAGGGCGACGAGCCTGCTCCCGAACCCGCGCCCGATCCGGAGCCGGCACCCCAGCCGCAGCCGGAAGTTCCGCTCACGCCCGACCCGGACAAGCCCCTCGAGGTCCTCGACGTGTCCGCACTGAACTTCGGTGGTTTCCTGTTCTCCGGCATGTACTGGAACTACTGGAACTCCAAGGAAGCGCCGGACCCGGCGTGGAACTCCACCGCCGACCTGTCCTCGTGGAAGCACGGCGCCAGCCCGCTCGGCTGGGGCGACCGTGACGCCGGCACGCCCTTTACGATGCCGGCGGCGGAGCGAGCCATCACGAACTACTTCGTGCGTGACATCAACTTCGGTACCCTCAGCGCCGACTTCGAGGTCACCCTCGACGTCCGCGTCGACGATGGTGCAGTCATCTACGTGAACGGCACCGAAATCAAGCGCGTGAACATGCCCGAGGGCACGATCGACGCCAACACGCGAGCCTCCTCCAACGTGGGCCTCACTGCGGCGAAGAACAACCTCGTGCGGGTCACGGTGCCTCGCAAGGTGCTCAGGGACGGCGTCAACCGTATCGCGGTCGAATCGCACGCCAACTACGCGAACGCCGCATCTGTGACCTTCGATCTCAAGGCAAGCCTGGTGAGGTGATCTCCATGACCCTGACGTCCCCCCCCGCCGGCGGCTCGGAAGAGGCCGAGGCCGCCGGCGCAGTCGGCGCCCTCGCGACCGACCCCGCGTTC
>CALBAF010000271.1 GCA_937926415.1 uncultured Actinomyces sp. | reverse complement strand
CGGTGCGGGTGACCTGCGCGCGTGCGCGGCGCAGGGAGGGGCCGACCTCGTCGACCTGCAGCTCAACGACCGTGCGACGTTCACCCTGCTGGGTGTCGTACGAGCGCTGGGTGAGGCGACCCTGAACGATGACGCGCATGCCCTTGCGCAGCGACTCGGCGACGTTCTCAGCGGTCTCGCGCCACACGGAGCAGCGCATGAAGAGGGTGTCGCCGTCGCGCCACTCACCGGCGTTACGGTCGTAGGTTCGGGGGGTGGAGGCCACCGTGAAATCGGCGACCGCAGCGCCGGACTGCGTCCAACGCAGTTCGGGGTCAGCGGTCAGGTTACCGATGACAGTGATGACGGTATCTCCGGCCATGTCGGCTCCTCGGGCTTAGAGGGTGTGGTGTCGGCTCAGTGAGCGTCGGGGCGCAGGAGCTTCGTACGGAGAATGGTCTCGTCGATGCCCATGCGGCGGTTGATCTCGAGAGCGACCTCGGGGGTCGTGGTCATGTCGATGACGACGTAGATGCCCTCAGAACGCTTGAGGATGTCGTAAGCAAGGCGGCGCTTGCCCCAGACGTCAACGTTCTCGACGGATCCGCCGTTGGCAGCCACGGGTGCCAGGTACTTCTCCATCATGGGGGCGACGGTGCGCTCGTCGATCGAAGGATCGAGGATCACCATCAGTTCGTAGTTACGCACGTTGGTTCCCACCTCCTATGGTCTTTACGGTCACGGACGGTCCGTGACAGGAGGGCGTTGCGTATGGCCCGTGAGGGCCTGCTGGACCGGCCGCGGGTGCGGATAGTCCAGCTACCCACTTTACACGGGTGGCAGCGTCTTCGCTAGGGCGTTTCCGGTCACGATTGGGCTCCTCGGGACGAGGCCTGCTCCGGCCTCGTCGATCGACTACAGAGAGCGGGCGCCGAGCCCGTTGGTGAGCGCGCGCATGCCGGTGTAGACGGCCGAGTAGGCGAGCCAGACCATCGCGAGGGCCAGCGAGGGGCGCGCGGTGAGCGTGGCGGAGTGGGCGATCACCCACAGGAGGGGAGCGTAGACGACCAGGTTGACGATGCCGGCGACGGCCAGGTAGCGGCCTCGGCCCGCGCCGATGAGGACGCCGTCGAGGAGGAAGACGTAGCCGGCGACCGGCTGGAAGAGGGCGCCGACGATGATGGCGACGGTCGCGTAGTCGATGACGGTCTGGTCGGTCGTGAAGATGCGCGTGATCCAGGGCGCGGTGATCGCCAGGACGACGCCGACGGCGACGCCGAAGCCGATGCCCCAGCGCGACAGGGTGCGCAGGAGGGGACGCAT
>CALBAF010000270.1 GCA_937926415.1 uncultured Actinomyces sp. | reverse complement strand
GCCCAGGATGAAGAAGCGCGTGAGGACCGCGGCGGGGTCGGTCGCGCCCGCGAGCTCGACGAGGGCAGGCAGTCGCGAGTCGCGCATGAGGGCGGACAACGCGCCCTCGCTGATCAGGGTCTGCAGGTTCTCAACGGTCCACGTCGAGGCGATCACGTCGGCGCGCAGGCGCCCGATCAGATCGCGGTCGAGGGCGGGAACGGGTACGGAAGTCGTCATGACTCAAGCCTATCCCCACGCGTACAATGCGCGGGTACCCAACCAGAAGCCTCACGTCAGGCTCAGAGGAGGAAACCTCATGTCCGGTGGACTTGTCGCACTGCTCGACGATATCGCGACCCTCGCGAAGGTCACGGCCTCGTCGATCGACGACGTCGCGGCCAATGCCGTCAAGGCCTCCTCGAAGGCGGTGGGCGTCGTCATCGACGACACCGCGGTGACGCCTCAGTACGTGTCGGGCCTGAGCCCGGCGCGCGAGCTGCCCATCATCGGCAAGATCGCGCGCGGTTCCCTCATCAACAAGCTGTTCATCATCCTGCCGATCGCGCTCCTGCTCACCTGGCTGGCCCCGCAGGTTCTGCCATTCCTGCTGATCGTGGGCGGCGCGTACCTGTGCTTCGAAGGCGGCGAGAAGGTCCTCGAGAAGCTCGGCTGGCTGCCCGGCCACCACGAGGAGCACGACGAGGATGGCGCCACCTCCAGCGAGGAACTCGAGAAGGGCATCGTCGCCTCCGCGACCCGCACCGACCTGATCCTCAGCGCCGAAATCATGCTCGTATCCATGGCCGGTCTGTCCAACGAGACCGGCATCATGCGCGTCGCCGTCCTCATCGCGGTCGCCTTCTTCATGACGTTCTTCGTGTACGGCCTCGTCGCGCTGCTGGTCAAGGCCGACGATTTCGGCCTCCACCTGGCCAAGGATGCCATCAAGCCCGAGGACAATCGCCCCGGTCCCGTCGACAACGTGGGCCGCACAATCGTGCGCGTCATGCCGCACGTCTTCAACGTGATCGGCGTCGTCGGCACGGTCGCGATGCTGTGGGTCGGCGGCCACCTGGTCATCGAGAACCTCGCCGAGGTCGGCGTCCCCGTCTTCCACCACATCCTCGAGGTCGCTGAGCACGCGGTCGCATCGGCCGGCGGCTTCGTCACCTGGCTGGTCGAGACTCTCCTGTCCGGCATCTTCGGCGTCATCCTCGGTGCCGTCATCGCATGGATCGTCGTCGGCGCTTCCGCTCTCGTGCACCGGGTGCGCACGAAGGCCTGATCTACAGTCGTTTCACGAGGCCGGGGCGTGGTCGCGAGACCCAGCCCCGGCCTCGTCGTTGATCGCACTGCGCGAAAGGTGACTCATAACCCCTACGCACGGCGGGACTTAAGTACTACCCTTGGAGTCAACAGACAAACGACGACGACGCCCAGGAGGAGCATCATGACCGTCTACACCCTGCCCGAACTTCCTTACGATTACGCCGCTCTCGAGCCCCATATTTCCGGCCGCATCATGGAGCTGCACCACTCCAAGCACCACGCCAACTACGTGGCCGGCGCGAACGCCGCCCTCGAGAAGCTGGCCGCCGCCCGCGAGTCCGGCGACTTCGCCGCGATCAACCTGTGGGAGAAGAACCTGGCCTTCAACCTGGGCGGTCACACCAACCACTCCATCTTCTGGACCAACATGACCGGCGAAGGCGCCTCGCGTCCCGAGGGCGAGCTCGGCGCCGCCATCGACGAGTTCTTTGGCTCCTTCGAGTCCTTCCAGGCTCAGTTCGCCGCCGCCGCCCTGGGCCTGCAGGGATCCGGCTGGGCCGTCCTCGCGTGGGACACCGTCGGCAAGCGCCTCGTGACCTACCAGATGACCGACCAGCAGGGCAACATCCCGGTCGCGACCGTTCCGCTGCTCATGATCGACATGTGGGAGCACGCCTTCTACCTGGATTACCTCAACGTCAAGGCCGACTACGTCAAGGCCTGGTGGAACCTGGTGAACTGGGAGAACGTCGCCTCCCGCTTCCAGGCCGCCCGCCTGTCCTCCGGCCTGGTCAACGCCCACACCGCACTGACCGACCTGGGCGCCCACGCGGTCGACACCGTCAAGGGCTGGTGGAAGAACTGAGCGTTCGCGCCTGATTCGACCGCGGCCGTTGTTGCCGAGCTGAGGCTCGGGCGCTGACGGCGCGGCCACCGCAGGCAACGAGAGGCGGGACCCTTCGGGGTCCCGCCTCTGTCGTATCCCTGGAGATATGGAAGGCACGGGAGGCCTGCGAGCCCGTCAGGTCCCACTTCTATGAACGCATCCTGCGCGCCTTAACCCTTGAGGTGGTGGCTTGGACCCTTTGACTCGCACGTTGGCCCGATAATATGCGCGCGGGCCCTCTTATCCGCACGTTAACCCGATGATATGCGCATGGGCAGCGCCGCCCAGGCGCATGTCTAGGGGTTTACGTGCGCATCAAAGGGTTAACACTGCCAGTAGAGGGGCCCCGCTACCAGGGCTACGGCGCAACAAAATTCGCCCAACGGGATCACACGACTGCTGATTCGCGAAAAAACTCGCCCAGCACAGCCCCTCCAGCGGCTCTTCCGCGAAAAACTTCGCCCAGCACGCCAGAAAACGCCAATTTTGGGCCAATATGACCACGCAGGGCGAACTTTTTCGCGCACAGGACGCACTGAGGTGGTGACGGTGACACCAACGACACCTCTACAACCACTGATACAGGCCAGCGTGAAACCACCATCACCAATGCTCGCCCCTGAACAACATCCGTCGAAACCGACAACACCAATGCAAGCGAAAAACGCGCCAAAAACACCCAATTCTCACCCGCAAAGGCGATGCCGGTTTCATTTGAGGCTCGGCCGGTGCCCGCAAAGGCGATGGCGGTTTCACACCCACACAGACACAAGCGAGCAAAGGCGATCGCGGTTTCAAAGCACCGGGCCACCTCGCCTGCGGCACCCAGACGCGACACCCATGGGCGGCGACGACACCACCACCCACATTTCGCACGTAATTTATCGCGGTCACTTTTCGAGACACCCCAAAAACGTTGCAATTCCAACGATATGAATTCAAGATTTGAAACAGTCGCCGGGGAATTACGTGCGAAATTGGTGAGCGTCAGCTGCGGCGGCCAGAGATCAGGCGGGACACGGACACTCACACCAAAACCACGCCGCCGGTGTAGAGGGCGCCTGAGGGACCTGCCGCGGTGCCCGCGGGCGGCAGCAGAGGCTGGCCAGGCAGCACACAGACACCCCGAC
>CALBAF010000269.1 GCA_937926415.1 uncultured Actinomyces sp. | reverse complement strand
TGGGGAAGTGGCGATCAATCTGATTGATCTGTGGAAGGTAGCTGGCGACCAGCTGATCGATAGTATGGCCCTCACGGTCATAGCGGAGGAGCTGTCCTGCTTGTAGCGGGATGAGCCCCAGCAGGGTGCGCATGAGGGTGGTCTTGCCGCCGCCGTTGGGGCCGACAAGGGCGAGGGCCTGGCCCCCGAACACGTCGAGGGTCAGGCCGGTCAGCGCCGGGGTATTCCCATACCCCAGCGCCGCGTCGTGAAAGGAGACGAGTCTGCCCATCACTGATCCTTCAGGCGCTCGGGCAGCTGCGGCACAGTACCGCCCCACGCCTGCGTCACGGCACGAACGTTGTGGATGATCGAGCCGACGTAGGTGGCTCCCTCTGATCCATCAGGACCGAGCGAATCACCGTACATGGCGTCCTCACCCACGACGGGGGTCACGCCGGCCGCGCGGGCGATCGCCTCGATGGACTTAGAGTTGTTGGAGTTTTCCGCGAAGAGTGCGACCGCGCCGGATTCCTTGACGGCCTCGACGGCCTTGGCGATGTGGTCGGCGGTGGCGTCCTGCTGCTCGTTGAAGTCGGACAGGGCGGCGCCGATGAAGCGGATACCGTAGTCCCTCGAGAAGTAGCCGAAGGCGTCATGGGAGGTAAAGAGCACGCGCTGCCCCTCGGGCACGGTCGCAATGGCCTCGGCGGTCCACTTATCGAGGGCGTCGATGTCCTCCAGGTACGAGGCAGTGGCCGCGTTGATCGACGAGGCGGCGTCCGGCGCTGCGGCTGCGAGGCCCGCGCCGAGGTTAGCGACCTGGATGCGGGTGCCCTTCGGCGAGGTCCACACGTGCGGATCGAAGCGGAATTCGGGCTCCTCGCCGGCTTCTTCGGGCGGGAAGGGCCACGGAGCAACGTCCACGCGCTCACTTCCGCGATCGATCGTGTAGGCGCCCTCGGGGTCGGAGGTGCCCGGGTTGTCGATGTCGGCGGCTGTCAGGACGCCAGAGGTGACGACCATGCGCCCCTTGAAGCCGGAGGAGACGACAGCGTCATCGAGGAAGTGCTCGAGGTCGACGCCGGAGACCGCCATGACGTCGGCCTGCGCGAGCGCCGAGGTCTGGGCGGGGGTCATCTCATGCTCGTGCGCGGATGCGTTGGGGGCGAGCAGGCAGGTCAGGCTCATGGTGAGGGCCGCACCGTCAGCGGCGGCACCCACGTGGCTGCTCTTTCCGGCGGCGTCGGTCTTGTCGAGGGAAATGTCGGCGGATTTCGCGGCGATCTGGGTGACGTAGTCGCAGATCTGTGTGGTCGTAGCAACGACCGCGAGGCCGTGGGCCGAGGAGGAGGGTGCGCACGCAGCCAGTGAGGCGGTCGCGATGGCCAGGCCTGCAGCAGCAGCCAAGCTGCGCGTTGGTGAGAAAGACATCATTGCTCCTGTGCAATTTTCGGGTACACGAAATTATAGCCAGAAAAGAGAATAATTCTCAAGATGGGCGAGCTGAACATTCTCCCCGAGTGTGAGAGCGGATGTGCGCCGTACCCCTTTCAGAGCAACATGGCCGCTAAACTCGGATGCGATGGATACTGCGAACGCACACAACGACACAGTCAACGACGAAGCCACAGACCTCCTCGAACAGGAGCCAACGGTCGACGGCGACGCCACAGACCTCCTCGAACAGGAGCCGGCAACGGGCGACGATCCCGAGCAGCCAGCCGAGGCCTCGTCCGCCCCTCCCATTGCCGGTTGGGCGCAGCGTCTTACAACCCCCGCAGCCGGGTGGGTAGCGACTGCGATTGCGACGCTCGTCGCCACAGTCATCAGGCTGCCAGGACTGAACAACGTCCGCACACTCATCTTCGACGAGACCTACTACGTGAAGGACGCCTGGTCACTCCTCGCCCTCGGATACGAGGGAACGTGGGCCAAGGACGTCGATACCGCGTTCGCCAACGGTGACACCTCCGGCCTGTCCGCGGTGGGCGGTTACCCCGTCCACCCGCCGACGGGCAAGTGGCTCATTGCCATGGGCATGAAGTTCTTCGGCCAGTCGGACCCTGTGGGTTGGCGCATCGCGGCGGCGATCTGCGGCATCATCACCGTTTTCCTTCTGTGCCGCCTCGCTCAGAACCTTTTCCGCTCCCCCGCCATCACACTCCTCGCGGGCCTGTTCCTCGCGACGGACGGAATGGCAATTGTCATGAGCCGCACGTCCATCCTCGACGGATTCCTCGCAATGTTTGCGCTGGCCGCATTCCTGTGCGTTGCAAAGGATCAGCAGATGGCTCAGCCCGCGCTCATGGCCAAGCTGTCCGAATGGGATGGTTTGGGCGAGCCGAGGCAGGGTTGGCACTCGGCCGAGGCGTACCTGACCCTGCGCGATCGTCGCCCCTTCGCGATTGGCCCCAACGCCGGAAACCGCCCATGGCTCTTTGCGGCGGGCATCTGCGCGGGCCTCGCCTGCTCCGTCAAGTGGTCCGGGCTCTATGTACTCGCGTTCCTTGGCCTGTTCGTCGCACTGCGCGAAGTCACGTGCCGCTGGCGCGCCGGCCACCCGGCACCGATCCGCGGGGCCCTCCTCGCCGACGTGTGGTGGGCGTTCGTCCTCATGGTTCCGACCGCGATTCTCACCTACGTGGCTTCCTGGTTCGGCTGGTTCACACACTCATCCGCTCACGGGCATGGCCGTTCCGGCATTGCTGGATTCGCCGGACAGCTCGCCGACCTATGGCTGTACCACAAGGAGATGTGGACCTTCCACAACGGGCTGAACACCCCCCACAAGTACCAGTCCAGCCCATTCACCTGGCTCGCGCAGGTGCGCGCAACCTCCTTCTATTGGAACAACGACGAGGCCGTGATGGGCTGCTCGAGCGGCAAGTGCGCGAGCGACATCGTGGCCCTCGGCAACCCGCTTCTCTGGTGGGTGGGCATCGGCGCCTTGATGCTCGTCCTCCTCGCCACGTTCTACTACCGAAACTGGCGCGTTGGTGTCATCGCCCTCGGATATATCGCACTGTACGTCCCCTGGCTCGCGTACGCACACCGCACGATCTTCGTTTTCTACACCGTCGCACTTGCGCCTTTCGTCGCCCTGGCCGTCGCATGGATGATTGGCCTCCTCGCGGGTTGGTCGACGATCGACGGATCACCCGCACCCGCGCCCGCGACCCGTCGCGCACAAATCACCGGGTGGCTCGTTGCAGGCCTCGTGACGGCGATAATCCTCGGCTGCGCCATGTACTTCATGCCGCTGTGGCGCGGCGATGTCGTCGACTACGACTTCTGGAGGTCCCACATGTGGCTGCAGAGCTGGATCTGACGATCCCCTCACGCTCCAATACGGAAGGGTGTGGCCCGGCAGCTTCCTGCCGGGCCACACCCTTATCCCCAATGCGCACCTACCATGCAGGCCTATACGAAGAGTTGCGAGACGGAACCACACGTTCCGCTTGCAGCCGCATCTACGAAGCACGGTGGATAACGCTCAAGAAACGCCTCTCAGGCGAGCGAAGCAAGCAGCTCGCGGATCTGACCGTTGAGCTCCTCGGAAGGCGCGAAAGTGCCATCCTGGAAGTCAGAGCCCAGGTTGATGCCAATCTGCTGCTCGCGAGTATCCGCACCGAAGGCGGAAACGATCTCGCGCAGGTGCTCGAGCGGCTTGACGGCACCATGCCAGGAGTATCCGACGAGGCCGACAGCCTTGTCCTTCAGGGTGGCCGGGGGCAGGTAGTCGATAGCATTCTTGAGAGCACCAGAGACCGAGTGGTTGTACTCGGGCGTCACGAATAGCACGGCGTCATTGGCCTCGAGGTCGGCGCGGAGGCGAACAGCCTCCGCCAGCTCGGGGGCCTTCATCGACGGGGACTTCTCCTCGGCGAACAGCGGGAGTTCGTAGTCCCGCAGATCGAAGAACGCGGTCTGCACACCCTCAACCTGACGTGCCTGATCCTCGATCCAGCGAACAACCTGCTCGCCGGCGCGGCCGGGACGAACGGAACCAAGGACGATTGCGACGGAAGCCAAAACGTTTCCTTTCTAACGTTTATTGAAACGTCAACTACTATAATTTGCAAGGAAGGCGGACTCAAGGACAATCGCTATCGCATAGGACACAAGTCCCACCTATTGCGACGCGCACTTTCCCGGTGCGTCTGCGCAGTCGACGAGAAAATAACGCTCGAAAGTAAAATGCGGAGGGCCTCACCCGTTTGGGTGAGACCCTCCGTCTTGAAGTGTGTTGTGGCGGTGTCCTACTCTCCCACAACCCATCGGTTGCAGTACCATTGG
>CALBAF010000268.1 GCA_937926415.1 uncultured Actinomyces sp. | reverse complement strand
CGGTGTCGGTGGGAACCGTCACCTCGGCGGTGAAGTCGCCGTTCTCATCCGTGGTGGCGGTGCCAACCTCGACGGGCTCAGAGTGCAGCGTGATCGTCACGGTGGACTCGGGCGCGAAGCCGGTGCCCTTCACGGTGACGGTCTTGCCGGCCTCGACGGTGGAGGGTTCGACGGTCACGGCGGGGGTCGAGAGCTTCTCGGCCTTGACGGTGACCGACTTGACGGTCGTGTCCTTGCCGAAGCCCTTGAGGGCGTATGCCGGGTTGTCGTACTCCAGGGTCACGCGAGCGGTCTGGTTCGGGCCGATCGCGAAGGGGCCGACGCCTTCCTTGAGCTGGTCGACGGTCAGGCCCTTGATGACCTGTCCGGCGACGGTGACCTTGTACTTCGCGTAGGCGTCCGTGAAGCCTTCGGTGTCGAAGGAGACGGACACACCAGAGGCGACCTTGTCACCGGAGGTGATGGAGGCCGTGAAGCTGGTCTCGCCGGTCTTGGGGGTGGGGGCCTTGAACTTTTCGAGGCTGGAGGCGGGGATCGTGGTCGCCTCGGTGCCGATGGTGGTCAGACCGGTGGGCACGTAGTTGGGCGCGCCGTTCGTGGTGACCGTGACGACGGGGAGGATCTCGTCGGGCTGCGTGGGCAGCGTGATGACGAGGTCGTTGCCCTCGACCTTGTAGTCCAGAGCCGCGTCGGAGCCGTCCAGCTTCACCGAGGAGATGTCGTTGGCGCCGGCGCCGCGCAGCGTAATCATGCCGTCGGCAGGCCACTTTTCGATGCCCAGGTAGATGTGGGAGTCATCGACCATGGTCTTGCCCCAGGTTTCGATGGGGAAGTGGGTCGGGCGCGAGTTGTTGAGGATGCCGGGGTGGGCGCGGTTCCAGTCGCCGATGCCCTTGAGGACGGAGGCGTCCCAGGGATCGTAGGAGCCGTCGAACTTCGGGCCGACGTTGAAGAGGAACTGGCCGCCCAGGGCCACGGTCGAGAACATGTTGCCCACGATCTCGGTGGTCTTGGTGCGGGCGCCGCCCGGGGCCTTACGAAGCGCCGTCGTGTTGTCGACGTCGATCATGTGGTCCCAGTCTTCCTCGGAGTAGTCCGGGTAGCCGGTGTCCTTGAACTTGGGAGCAGCGTCATCCCAGTTGGCGTAGCCCCAGGTCTTGTGGAAGATCGAAACGGCCGACTCCCAGGGGCCCTGGGTCTGCTCGGACTGCATCTCGTTGTCCCAGCCGACCTCGAAGTCCGCGCGGTCGTTGCCCACGCGGGAGTTGATCATGATGTTCGGCTGGAGCTCGTGGGCCCACTGGCGCAGCTGGTCGGACTGCTCGGGGTTCGGCTTGCCCATGTCGTACCAGAGCTCGGCGATCTCGCCGTACTTGCCGCCGAGGAGTTCCTTGAGCTGCTCATGGACGTAGTCCATGTAGCCCTCTTCGTTCAGCGTGTTGTCGTTACGCCACGGGTTCTCGGGCTGCTTCTCCCAGTCGATGTTGGAGAAGTAGAGGCCGAACTTGATGCCGACCTTCTTGCAGGCCTGCGACAGCTCGAGGAGCGGGTCGCGGTGCGAGGGGGACTGCTTCGTGAAGTTGTAGTCGGTCGTGGCCGTGTCCCACATGGCGAAGCCGTCGTGGTGCTTGGAGGTGATGAGCAGCATCTTCATGCCGCTGTCCTTGGCCTGCTGGCACCATGCGGTTGCGTCGAAGTTGGGGGCTTCGAAGGTCTGGGCGGTGGCCAGGTACTCATCGCGCGGAATGCCCTGCAGCGGGATGCGGGAGTCCCAGGTCTGCTGGTGGCCCCACGCCTTGATCTGCTCGGGGTAGCCCACTTCCTGCTTCTGGCCCTTGTACCAGCCAGCGTAGGAGGAGTAGACGCCCCAGTGGATGAACATGGCGTACTTCATGTCCTGCCAGTCGGCTACCTTTGCCTCGCTCGAGGCGGCGACGGCTGCGGGGATCGCGTAGCGTGCGTCGTAGGTGGGGGTGCCGGACTGGGCACCGTCGGCTGCTGGCGTGTCGGCCAAAGCGGGACCTGCCATTCCTAGTGTCAGTAGGCCGGCGAGGAGGCTGCCAGCCAGTCGGTTCGTGATGCGCATCAAGTCTCCATTGATTGACGGGGACTCTCGATCGTTGAGAGCGTTACTAGTTTGCCAGAGGACCGGTGCAGTACGCCACTTTCGAACTTTGTAAAAACTTACGCGCAGCTTTCGTTCCACTTACGACTGTTTGACACTATGTATGTTCTGGCGTTGCGGCATGACTTTTCACCTAGTCAGATCAAGATGGAATAAAAGTGCGAAAAGAAAGTTGAGTACATCAGACTCAGGTTTTGAGTGGCTCAACCTTCTGGGCGTCGACGGTGGAATAAAAGTCGCCTCTCGAAAGTTGAGTACAGCAGACTCAAGTTTGAGAGCTACGGGTTGCGGAATAAAAACCCTGCTCCTAAAGTTGAGTACATCAGACTCAAGGATGCGTCGGGATCCTCCCGGCGCACAGAAACTACACAGACCAACGCGAGCCGCTCCGGAAGCGGAGACGGCAGAGCGAACGAAAGGACAACAATCATGGCACGTGCAGTCGGCATCGACCTCGGTACCACCAACTCCGCTATCGCCGTCCTCGAAGGCGGCGAGCCCACCATCATCCCCAACGCTGAAGGCGCCCGCACGACCCCCTCGGTCGTCGCCTTCTCCAAGACCGGCGAGGTCCTGGTTGGCGAGATCGCCAAGCGCCAGGCCGTCACCAACGTTGATCGCACCATCTCCTCCGTCAAGCGCCACATGGGCACCGACTGGACCACGGAGATCGACGGCAAGAAGTACACCGCGCAGGAAATCTCCGCGCGCATCCTCATGAAGCTGAAGGCTGACGCCGAGGCCTACCTGGGTGAGCCCGTCACCGAGGCCGTCATCACCGTCCCCGCCTACTTCAACGACGCTCAGCGTCAGGCCACGAAGGATGCCGGTCAGATCGCCGGCCTCAAGGTCGAGCGCATCGTCAACGAGCCCACCGCCGCGGCCCTGGCCTACGGCCTCGAAAAGGGCAAGGAAGACGAGCTCATCCTGGTCTTCGACCTCGGTGGTGGCACCTTCGACGTGTCCCTCCTCGAGGTGGGCAAGGATGACGACGGCTTCTCCACCATCCAGGTGCGCGCCACCTCCGGCGATAACAACCTGGGCGGCGACGACTGGGATCAGCGTATCGTTAACTGGCTGATCGACCAGGTCAAGGCCAAGACCGGCGCTGACCTATCCAAGGATGCGGTCGCCCTCCAGCGCCTCAAGGAAGCCGCTGAGCAGGCGAAGAAGGAGCTGTCCTCCGCGACCTCCACGAACATCTCGCTGCAGTACCTGTCCATGACCGCTGACGGCCCCATCCACCTGGATGAGTCCCTGACGCGCGCCAAGTTCGAGGAGCTGACCTCCGACCTGCTCGAGCGCACCAAGAAGCCCTTCCGCGACGTCATGGCCGAGGCCGGCGTGACCGTCTCCGAGATCGACCACGTCGTGCTCGTCGGCGGCTCCACCCGTATGCCCGCCGTCACCGAGGTCGTCAAGGAGCTGACCGGCGGCCGCGAGCCCAACAAGGGCGTCAACCCCGATGAGGTCGTCGCCGTGGGCGCCGCCCTGCAGGCTGGCGTCATCCAGGGTGACCGCAAGGACGTCCTGCTCATCGACGTGACCCCGCTGTCGCTCGGCATCGAGACCAAGGGCGGCGTCATGACCAAGCTCATCGACCGCAACACGGCCATCCCGACCAAGGCCTCGGAGATCTTCTCCACCGCCGAGGACGGCCAGCCCTCCGTGCTCATCCAGGTCTACCAGGGCGAGCGTGAGTTTGCCCGTGACAACAAGCTGCTCGGCACCTTCGAGCTGTCCGGCATCGCCCCGGCTCCCCGTGGCGTGCCGCAGATCGAGGTTACCTTCGACATCGACGCGAACGGCATCGTTCACGTCTCCGCGAAGGACCGTGGCACCGGCAAGGAGCAGTCGGTGACGATCACCGGCGGTTCCTCCCTGCCCAAGGAAGACATCGACCGCATGGTGCGCGAGGCCGAGGAGCACGCCGCCGAGGACAAGAAGCGCCGCGAAGAGGCCGACACCCGCAACCAGGCTGAGCAGACCGTCTACGCGACGGAGAAGCTGCTCAAGGACGAGGCCGACAAGATCTCCGAGGAGACCCGCGAGGCCGTCCAGAAGGACGTCGACGCCGTCAAGGAAGCCCTCAAGGGTGACGACATCGAGGCCGTGAAGACCGCGATGGCGACCCTGTCCGAGTCCGGCATGAAGATTGGCCAGGAGATCTACGCCAAGCAGCAGGCCGACGAGGCCGGCGCTCAGTCCGCGCCCGCGCAGGATGACGTCGTGGACGCCGAGATCGTTGACGAGGACGGCAAGTGAGCACCGAAGAAACCAACGGTTTCTCGGCGCCCAACGAAGACGCCAACGTCGCCGGGGCCGACTCCTTCGAGTCGGCCCCGGCCGGCCAGGCGGCCGAGAACAACGAGACCGCGCCCGACGCGAATGACGCTGCCCAGGCCTCGTTCGAGGGTGCGACCGACGACATGAGCGCCTTCGAGGAGCAGATCGAGGACTCTGACCTCGCCAAGGCCCTCGAGCGCATCGCGAGCGTCGAGGATCAGCTGGCCCGCGCCAACGCGGAGCTGTACAACCAGGGCCAGGAGTACGCCAACTACGTGCGCCGCTCCAAGGAGGCTATCCCCGGCCATAAGACCGCGGGCCAGGACGAGGTCATCGAGTCGCTCATCAGCGTTCTCGACGACATTGCGGCCGCCCGCGCGCACGGCGACCTGGAAGACGGTCCCTTCGCGTCGATCGCCACGAAGCTCGAGGAGACACTCAAGACGCGTTTCGAGCTCGAGCGCTACGGCGTCGAGGGCGACGACTTTGACCCCGCCCTGCACGACGCTCTCATGGCGACCACCAGCCCGGACGTCGACCATCCCGTCATCGGGCAGGTCCTCACGAGCGGCTACCGCCGTGGTGAACGCGTCCTGCGAGCCGCGAAGGTGCTGGTGAACAACCCTGAATGACATCGACACGCTCGCAACTGAAAGAGAGGTGACACGCGCGTGAGTGAACAGGAATGGTTCTCCAAGGACTTCTACAAGGTCCTCGGAGTCGACAAAACGGCGGATAAGAAGGCCATTACGAAGGCCTACCGCAAGCTGGCTCGGCAGTGGCACCCGGATCAGAACCCGGGCGACAAGGCCGCTGAGGCCAAGTTCAAGGAAATCGGCGAGGCCTACGCCGTCCTGTCCAACGATGAGGATCGCAAGCGCTATGACGCGATCCGCGCGATGGCCAGCGGCGGGGCACGGTTCTCCGCCGGATCGGGCGGCGCGGGCGGCTTCGAGGACCTCTTCGGGGCCTTCGGCGGCG
>CALBAF010000267.1 GCA_937926415.1 uncultured Actinomyces sp. | reverse complement strand
CGCCACCGCCCACGGGCACCGCAGCCAGGCCTTCCGGCCCCTCCGGCGCCCTCCACACCGGCGCTCTCCTTACTGCGAGTAGCCAGGCCCCACCACCGCCCACGGGCACCGCAGCCAGCCCCCACCAATTTCGCATGCAATTCCCCCACGACTATTTCAAATCATGAATTCAGATCGTTGGAATTGCAACGTTTCCAGACTTTGTTGAACCTTCACACAATTGAATTGCATGCGAATTTTTGGGGCGAGCGACGGTGGCGACCACGGGTGCACCACAGACGACGAGCACAGCGCAGACGCGAGAGGCCGCGGCCCGGGAAGTACCCCCTAGGCCGCGGCCCATCGATGACTCTCAGATCTCGTAGGTTACCGAGACCGGCGCATGATCCGAGAAGCGCTCCGCGTACTCGTCGGCGCGGCCGATCTCGAAGGAACGCGCGCGCTCGCCCAGGGCGGGCGTCGCGTACTGATAGTCGATGCGCCAGCCCGCGTTGTTGACGAAGGCCTGGCCGCGCCACGACCACCATGAGTAGGGGCCCTGCACGTCACCGGCCAGGTCACGCACGGTGTCACGCCAGCCCTCGTCCACCCACTGGTTGAGGAAGGCAATCTCCTCATCGAGGACGCCGGCGCGCTTGTTGTGGTTCGGCTTCCAGTTCTTGATGTCTGCCTCGGAGCGCACGACGTTGAAGTCGCCGCACACGAGGGATGAGATACCGCCGGCGGCCTCCTCGGCGAGGAGCTCGGCCATGCGCTGCCCGATGCGCGGCAGGTGCGCCATCTTGGCCTCCTGCTTGGGCGTATCCTTCTCGCCGGAGTGGAAGTAGGCAGAGACGACGCGCACGGGAGTGTCGCCACCTTCGGGACGCACGATGGCCTCGACCCAGCGGCCCGAGTCCACGTCCGTCTCAGCGTCGTCGAGGATCAGGCGGGGCTCACCCTCCAAAGCGGCGCGCCCGCGTCGCACGGCCACGCCCACGCCCGCGCGCCCCTTGATGCGGCAAGGAACCCACACACTCTCCCAGGCCTCACCCATGATCTCGCGGGAGATCTCCTCGGGCGCGCGCACCTCCTGCATGAGCAGCACATCCGTGTCGCTCCCCTCCAGCCAGTCAAGGAAGCCGCGCTTGTGTGCGGCACGGATGCCGTTGAGGTTCACGGTGGTCACCGTCAGAGTCATCGTTTTCTCCTTACGCGAGTTTTTCTTCAGTCTAGAGGAACGAGGAGGCGCGGCGAGGAATGGACATCCTCACCGCGCCTCCGCGCTATTCGCGCGCGAACTCCTCGTCACCCGAGGCCACGCGCGCTTTGTCAGTTCGCGCTGATTCCCACCTGACGTTCGGCCGCCTCGACGACGTTCGTCACGAGGAGGGCCCGCGTCATCGGGCCGACACCGCCGGGATTGGGGCTCAGCCAGCTGGCCACCTCATCAACGCCGTCTGCAACGTCGCCCATCAGGCGCGCCTTGCCGTCCTCTCCCTGCACGCGGCTCACGCCGACGTCGAGGACGATGGCGCCGGGGGCCACCATGTCGCGAGTGATGATCCCAGCGGATCCCGCCGCCGCCACGATGACGTCGGCACGGCGCACGTGATCAGCCAGGTCGGTCGTGCCCGTGTGGCACACGTCGACCGTCGCGTTGACTTCCTTGCGCATGAGCAGCAGGCCAATCGAACGACCCACGGTCACGCCTCGACCGATGACGCACACGTTCTTGCCGGCCAGGTCAATCCCATGGCGTTCCATGAGCTCGATGACCGCGCGCGGCGTGCACGGCAGAGGCGAATCGATGGGCCCGGAGCCTCGCAGCACGAGAAGTCCGAGGTTCATCGGATGCAGGCCGTCCGCGTCCTTCGCGGGGTCGATGCGCTCCAAAACGGCGTTCGTATCGATTCCGCGCGGCAGCGGCAGCTGCACGATGTAGCCCGTGCAGGCGGGGTCCGCGTTGAGCTGATCAATCGCGGCTTCCACCTGTTCCTGCGTCGCGTCGGCGGGCAGGTCCACGCGGATCGACTCCGCGCCGATCTGCGCGCAATCGCGGTGCTTGCCGGCGACGTAGGCGACGGAACCGGGATCCTCGCCCACGAGGATCGTGCCGAGGCCCGGGACGACCCCGGCCTCGCGCAGACGATCGACACGCTCCTTCAGCTCCGCCTTGATGGCGGCAGCTGTCGCCTTTCCATCCAGGACCCCAGCGGAGCCCTCCCAGGGTGCCCTCACGATCAGAGCCCGGCGTACAGCGGGTGCTTGTCCGTCAGCTTCTTGACGCGGGCGCGCAGGGCGTCCACCTCAACATTGCCGCCGGACGCACCCTGGGACAGGGTCGTGCCGATGATGTCCGCAACCTCGGCGAAGTCCTCGGCGTCGAAGCCGCGCGTCGCGAGGGCGGGGGTGCCGATGCGCAGGCCCGAGGTGACGGCCGGCGGACGGGGGTCGAAGGGGACGGCATTGCGGTTGACCGTAATGCCGACCTCGTGCAGCAGATCCTCTGCCTGCTGACCGTTGAGCTCGGAGTCGACCAGGTCAACAAGGACGAGGTGCACGTCGGTGCCGCCCGTGACCAGCTTGATACCGGCCTTCTTCGCGTCGTCAGCGCCCAGGCGTTCGGCAATAATCTGCGCGCCCTCGAGGGTGCGGCGCTGGCGGTCCTTGAATTCGTCGGTCTGCGCGACCTTCATGGCGATGGCCTTCGCGGCGATCGCATGCATGAGGGGGCCGCCCTGCTGGCCGGGGAACACGGCAGTGTTGAGCTTCTTGCCCCACTGCTCGCCGCGCGAGGACAGGATCATGCCGGAACGAGGGCCACCCAAGGTCTTGTGGACCGTCGTCGTCACAACGTCGGCGAAGGGGACGGGGTTCGGATGCAGGCCCGCAGCGACGAGGCCGGCGAAGTGGGCCATGTCCACCCAGAGGGCTGCGCCCACCTCGTCCGCGATGTCGCGGAAGGCCTGGAAGTCGAGGTGACGCGGGTAGGCGGACCAGCCGGCGATGATGACGCGCGGACGCTCCGCGAGGGCGGCCTCGCGAACCTTCTCAGGCTCGATGCGCATGGTCTCACGGTCGACCTCGTAGGCGACGGCCTTGTAGTTCTTGCCCGAGAAGTTCAGACGCATGCCGTGGGTCAGGTGACCGCCGTGGGCCAGCGACAGGCCGAGGATCGGGTCGCCGACGTTCGCCATGGCCATGAGCGCAGCGGCGTTGGCCTGCGCACCGGCATGGGGCTGAACGTTCACGTAGTCGCCGCCGAAGACCTGCTTGGCGCGCTCGATGGCGAGGGACTCTGCGACGTCCACAAACTCGCAGCCACCGTAGTAGCGGCGGCCCGGGTAGCCCTCGGCGTACTTGTTAGTGAGGACCGAGCCCTGCGCCTCGAGGACGGCGCGCGGCACGAAGTTCTCCGAGGCAATCATCTCGAGAGTGTCACGCTGGCGACCAAGCTCGGCGTCCAGAACTGCCTGAATCTCAGGATCCAGCTGCGCAAGTGTCATGTCATTGAGGGAATCCATGGGGTTCTCCTATTGATCATCCGATGATGGTTGGCAGTGGCCTCTAGCCCAGGCGGGCGGCTATCGATGCCGACGCGTCGCTCCCCGGTGGTGGCCCACCTGTTCGCCAGTCACGACACGCTGACCAGTCTATCGCTCGGCGGTTTTCCGCGCATTCTGCCAAGGTGTCAGCAAGCTACCAGCTGGTCATGTAACGTTCAGATCTGACGTGCACAACTCGTCAGGTGCACGAAATCACAGCCTTTTTTCGCTTGTACTTAACCCTTTGGTTAGCGACCAAGCTAACCATGTGGATAGACTAGGGTTAACACCTAACGGTGACTGAGTTGCGCCAGGGATGTTTACCCAGTAAACGCCCCGGTCCGAAGCGGATTTTCCGCCTCTAACCGACATGCAGCATTTGAGTTTGATGAAGTAGAAGGAAGACGCACAGATGACAACTTTGACGAAGCCCACCGCACGAGCCGCATCCGCGACTCTCGCATTCGAGCACGCGTCGGATCTTGCCGCCTCCGCCGACAACGCCATCAAGCGCATGTGCGACATTTTCGCAGCTCTTTTCGGCATTATCCTTCTGACTCCGCTGTGGATCATCGTCGCTGCGATGGTCCGTCTGAACGACGGCGGCCCCGCTTTCTTCACTCAGGAACGCGTTGGCCTCAACGGCAAGACTTTTACCATGTTTAAGTTCCGCACCATGCGCGTGGACGCCGAAGAGCTCAAGGCCTCCCTCATGGAGGCCAACGAGGCCGACTCCTCCGCCGGAAATTCGATCATGTTCAAAATGGCCAACGATCCGCGCATTACGCGCATCGGAGCCTTCCTGCGCAAGACGTCGATCGACGAGCTACCCCAGCTCTTCAACGTCCTGCGTGGCGACATGTCCCTCGTGGGCCCGCGCCCCCCGCTCCCCAGCGAGGTTGCGCAGTACGAACCCCGCGTGATGGGCAAGTTCGCCGTCCGCCCCGGCCTCACCGGCCTCTGGCAGATCTCCGGCCGCTCGAACCTCTCCTGGGATGAGACCGTCCACCTGGACCTGTCCTACGCCCAGCACCGCTCCCTCACCCTCGACACGTGGATCATGCTCCAGACCATTCCCGCGCTCCTGCGTCACGAGGGCGCCTACTAAGTCTTTCCTCTCTGTGTGTGATTGGGTGTGGCCCGAGCCGATTGGCTTGGGCCACACCTTTTTTTTCAATGCCCTACCAGGCCCTCATCAGCCCACCAGAAAGCCAACAACGGCGCGAACGCGCACTCCTCGCACATTGTGAAGATCGAGCCGTCAAACAAGCGCCGCACGCTCGCGACAGATTCACATGCCACCCCGCAACTCACTCATCGAGCACGCCAGAGGTGCAGCACACGTTTGACACCCATATATAGGTACCGGATCTATCGCCCCGTCAGACAACCAGCCGTCACACCATAGTGACGCATTCTATGGGCTATACCATTCACTGCATAACCCTTTCTTGGCATCCATCCGGAAGCGTTTTGAGACACGTTCAGCACCACGTCCCACCCCAGAGCACGCCCCTTGAACGCTCCCGAAAGCCGACCACCGCTCATGCGTGAAAGAGGGGCTGACCTGTCATTTTCCACCTTGATGCATTGCACAAGCCATACGCGAGACCAGCCGCAGCATCCATAGACGCCGACAGACGTCACCAGCCCATCTGGAGACGCAGAGGAGGCCGGCCCCGCAGGGCCGGCCTCCTTCACAACGACAAGCGTGAACCTCGGTCAGTGAATCGTCACGCCTCCGACCAGGCCGAGATCGTCGAAGCTACCCATGGCCTCGAGCCGAGAGATGAGCTCGGGCGCATGGGCGACGAAGTCGAGGGCTTCGACCGTGTAGCGCTTGGTGAGACGCTTGGGTTCGTGCGCGATGCGCCAGGCCCACCCGAGGCGGGCGGCATGCACCCAGTTCGGGAAGTAGTCGTCGGCTGCGCGCGCGTACTGGTCGATCCAGCCGCCCGCGGTACACACGGAAGCCTCGGGCAGGAGGCCCAGCGCGAAGGACGCGACGACTTCCTGGAGACCAGCTCCCAGGCCGACGATCACGAGACGCGGATCGAAGTCGGTGAGCAGCGAGGGATCAGCCTTGAGTCGGCGCAGCCCCTCGTACCCGTCGATAACCTGCACATCGAAGCGATGCAGGCGCTCGGCGGCGGCCT
>CALBAF010000266.1 GCA_937926415.1 uncultured Actinomyces sp. | reverse complement strand
GGCTGGCAGGATCCCAGCCCGTACAAGCGCCAGGACGTCGCCGTCATCGACGTGGTGCCCGGCATGAGCGCCGCGCGCCTGCGCGCCATGACGACGCCCCACCCGGACGCGGTCATCCTGCGCACCTTCGGCGTGGGTAACATCCCCGCCTCCGAACCGGGTCTCGTGGACGTCCTCGCCGAGCTCGCGCAGGCCGACGTGCCGATCATCGTCGCCTCCCAGTGCTACCAGTCCGAGGTCATGCTCGGCCACTACGAGGCCGGCAACGCGCTGGCACAGCTGGGCGCAATCGGTGCGCACGACATGACGCTCGAGGCCCTGTACGCCAAGACCGTCTTCCTGCTCTCGCAGGGCAAGCGCGGCGCGGACTTCAAGCGGTGGATGGACCTGTCCATCGCGGGAGAGCTCACCCTCCAGGACTGAGACTCTTCCACCCGACACGGCCCCGGCCTCGTCCCCGGCGCAGCGCGCCACAGGGAGACAAGGCCGGGGTTTGTCATGACCATCGAACCCGCCCGACGGGCCGAGAAGCCGTAGAATAGTGGCCATGAGTGAAGAAGCTTCCCAGTCCATGGCCGATCGCGGCGAAACCCGCTCCCGTCAGCCTCAGTCCTCCGCATTCCGCGATTTCATCGGCTCCGGTTGGGGGCCTCGCCCCTCCGAACTGCCCGAGCGCGAGCGCGTCGCCGACTTCCTGCACGACCGCACCCTCAAGGCCGGCGCTCCCTTCCCGGGTGAGCGCCTGGTCGTGCCCGCGGGCCCCTACAAGGTGCGTTCCAACGACTGCGACTACCGCTTCCGCGCGCACTCCGCCTTCGCACACCTGTCGGGCCTGGGAGGCGAAAAGGAGCCCGACACCGTCCTGGTGCTCGAGCCGAACGAAGACGGCACGCACACTCCCCTGCTCTTCTTCAAGCCCCGCGCCTCACGTTCCTCGAAGGAGTTTTACGCGGACGCCCGCTACGGCGAATTCTGGGTCGGCGCGCGCCCCTCGCTCGAAGAGCTGAGCGCGCAGACCGGCCTCGAGACCCGCCACATCGACACCCTGCGCGACGTGCTGGCGAAGGACGCCGGGACCGTGCAGCTGCGCATCGTGCGCGGCGTGGATGCGAACGTCGAGGCGATGGTGAACGAGGTGCGCACCCAGGCTGGGCTGCCCGCCGGCGAGGAAG
>CALBAF010000265.1 GCA_937926415.1 uncultured Actinomyces sp. | reverse complement strand
CCAAATCTAACCCCCGCGACACGCCGAGCCAGACACACATTTTGACCCTTAACCCGCAGGCTCGCGTGTGGCGATCTCGCGGGCGGCCGGGCCCGACGGCGCCCGGAACACCAGCGGCGCCACAGGTAACAAAAACCCCGGAACCTGAAGCGGTCCCGGGGTCCGGTGGCGGAGGATGGGGGATTCGAACCCCCGAGGGCTTGCACCCAACACGCTTTCCAAGCGTGCGCCATAGGCCACTAGGCGAATCCTCCGTGCACATCGTGCCGGACAATCATAAGCGAAAAACACTCCGAAGCGCCAATCCTGGCCAATGGACCAGGTCACAGCACCGCGCGAAACGCTTAGAAGAGCAGAGAGAGGCCAATCAGATAGAGGATCACGGCGCCGAGGATCAGGATGCCGCTGTAGACGAGGGCTGCGATGGCTTCGCGCGCACCGACGCGGCCGGGCAGGCTTTGCGCCTGCACGAGGGCGATAATCGCGAGGACGACCGAGGCGATCACCGGAAGGCCGAAAACTCCGAAGACACTGACCCACAGGGCAACCTTCGCGAGGGGATTCCCAATCGGCTTCGGCGAGTTGTAGCCGCCGTCGGCGAAGATCGCAGCAACGTCCACGTACTGCGTCCCGGGGAACGTGGGCCCCGAGAGGTCGGCGCTGGGGACGCGAAGGCGGCCCGGCGCGTATCCGAAGCGGTCGCCCGGCGCATCCATCGACGAGGTCGCATCCGGGGTCGCCCAGGGCACGCTCGAGACGGCGGGGGCGATGTTCGAGGACGGCTGACTCATGTGCTCCACTATTCCATACCGGGAGGGGCATGCACCACACTTTGCCCACTGAAGGGGTTTAGGCGTGGCGAAACCTGCGGGGACGGGGGCGGACACGCTACCCTGGTATCCCGACCGGTACGGCCATCCCGCCCATCAACTGATCGGATTTGCACGCTTATGAGCGAAACGAAGACCTCGCTGTTCCGTTGGAAGCTTCACGGTAACGGCACGTCCATTAACCCCGGCGACGTCGTCCTTCCGAATGAACGACTCTCGTGGCCGCGCACCGCTGGTATTGGTGCCCAGCACGTGGTCGCAATGTTTGGTGCCACGTTCCTTGTTCCGTTGTTGACTAAATTCCCCCCGTCAACAACGCTTTTTTTCACCGCGATCGGCACCCTGCTGTTCTTCCTGATTACGGCGGGCCGTCTGCCCTCGTACCTGGGTTCCTCGTTCGCGCTGATCGCGCCGATCCAGGCGGTCACCTCCTCCATGGGCCCCTCCTACGCGCTCGGCGGCATCATTGCGGTGGGCGCGACGCTCGCGCTCGTCGGCCTGATCGTCCACTTCGCGGGCGTGCGCTGGATTGACGCGGTGATGCCGCCCGTGGTGACGGGCGCGATCGTCGCACTCATCGGTCTCAACCTGGCCCCCGCAGCGTGGAACTGGGTCAAGCAGGGTCCGGTCACGGCAGTCGTGACGATCGTGGCGATCTGCGTTGTGACCGTCCTCTTCAAGGGCATCCTCGGCCGCCTCTCCATCCTGATTGGCGTGCTGGTCGGCTACCTGGTCGCGATCTACCAGGGTGAGGTCGACTTCTCCAAGGTGAGCGAGGCGGCTTGGATCGGCTTCCCCGAGTTCCAGACCCCCGCCTTCTCCTTCTCGACCCTCGGCCTGTTCCTGCCGGTCGTCTTCATCCTGGTCGCCGAGAACGTCGGCCACGTGAAGTCCGTGTCCGCGATGACTGGCGAGAACATGGATGACCTGACTGGTCGCGCGCTCGTCGCGGACGGCCTCTCCACGATGCTGGCCGGCAGTGGCGGCGGTTCGGGTACGACCACCTACGCTGAGAACATCGGCGTCATGGCTGCGACCCGCGTGTACTCGACGGCGGCGTACATCATCGCGGCTGGCGTTGCTCTGGTCCTGTCGATGCTGCCGAAGTTCGGCGCCCTCATCGCGACGATTCCCCCGGGCGTGCTCGGCGGTGCGGGCACGGTCCTGTACGGCATGATCGGCATGCTGGGTGTTCGCATCTGGGTGCAGAACCGCGTGGACTTCTCCAACCCGGTGAACCTGAACACCGCCGCGGTCGCCCTGATCGTCGCGATCGCAGACTTCACGTGGGTTGTCGGCGACATGACCTTCGGTGGCATCGCGCTGGGCACGGCCGCCGCTCTGCTGATCTACCACGGCATGCGCCTGCTCTCGAAGCTGCGCGGCACGAACCTGGAGGCGGCGACGCCCGCATCCGCGCCGTCGGGTTCGGAGCTGGAGGGCGAGGCGTACTCGAAGCGCCACCGCTCCCCCGCGCCGCAGGCTGACGCCTGATCTGAGGTATTCACGAACGAGGGCCGGGGCTCGGCCACTCGCTCACCGCACGGTGAGGGATGGGTCGGGCCCCGGCCTCGTTTGTCCCCATAATTCCGCACGTAATTCCCCCAGCGCACCACGATCCTCGTTAGCGCAATGCCCGGAATTCCAACCTTTTCGGGTACGCCTACAAAGTGACCGAGTGAGAATTACGTGCGACTTTTCAGAGGAGGGCAAAGCCAGCACGGATGCACGCGGCCACAAAAATCCCTGCACATCAGTCGCTGAACGTCAGTCGCCGACATCTCCACCACCGCGCAGCTCGTCGAGCATGCCCGCCGTGATGATGCCCGAGGGCAGGGCGACGACAGCGACGCCCATGAGCGAGGAGATCATGGCGATAGTGCGCCCCACGTCGGAGGAGGGGTAGAGGTCGCCGTAGCCGACAGTCGTCAGGGAGACAACCGCCCAATACACGGCATCGAAGAAGGTATCGAAGGTTTCCGGCTCGACGTTGAAGATGACGAGGGCGCTGACGAGGATATAGCCGATGGCCAGACAGAGGACGGCGAGCAGCGCCTCCCGCTGTTTCTCGAACACGGCGGCGATGGCGGAGGCGCTCTTCGAGTAGCGAATGAGCTTGAACGCCCGCAGCGCGCGAAACAGGCGGAGGACTCGCAGCGTGTGCAGCGCGTCGTTGAGGGCATTGAAAACGGGCAGGATCGACAGCAGGTCGATAATCGCCATGGGGGTGAAGGGGTAGATCAGGAACGACAACGCGCCCTTGCCAAGCTTCAGATCCGCCGTCGCCCAGCGTCCCAGGTAGTCGGCGATGAATACGAGGACGCACACGTATTCAATCGACTCGAGGACGGGGCTGGACCCCTTGAAGCACAGGGGAAGGAGGCTGGCAACGATAAGCGCGGTCATGACGCGCCCGTACCACATTGCTGCTTTCCCATCGCCATTGAGCAGGGAGTAGAGCCGTTCTCGCATCCACATCATCCTTCCTCGATACGCACGTGCCGCTCCGCCATGTGCGCCGCCGCGCATCCGCCGAGGCTCGAAGCGAGCACACGATCACGCCTCTCGCCTCCACAACGCACTGTAGCACTGGGCTTGAGCTGCTTTGCCGGGACCGGCGCACAGCCAGATTCCCGCTGACACTCACGACTCAGACGTGCACATATGTCATCTGCCGGCGCACAGATTTCCGTCGACAAAACCATACGTGTTAATTATTTACATGTAAGGTAGTGAGCATGGCAACATGTGCACCCTCGCTATTCACGGCGCTGATTCACACGGAAACGGGCGCGTGGAACGCGGTCGAATCCGCCCTTTCCGAGGCCGGAAACGCGCTCACAGTCGGCCGCTTCCTCGTCCTACGCACAGTCCGCGACACCCCCGCGTGCCGCATTCAGGAGGGGAGCCAGGGCATCACCCTGGGAGCGGCCTCGCGCCTCGTCGACCGCCTCCACCGCGACGGACTACTGCACCGCACCCCGTGCGAGCACGACCGGCGCGCGACCGTCCTGACGGTGACGGACCGGGGCCTGGCGCACCTCGAGGAGGCCTGCGCGATCGTCGATAAGGAGCAGGAGCGCCTCTTCGCCCCACTCTCCACAGTCCAGCGCAAGGAACTGACGCGCAGCCTCGAGCTCATCGCCGAGGCCGCCAAGGGGCGCGCATGATTCGCTTCGATCACGTCTCCAAGACCTACCCGGGCGACACACGCGCCGTCGAGGACTTTTCCCTCACCATCGAGCAGGGTTCCACGACCGTATTCCTGGGCACCTCTGGCTGCGGCAAGACAACGCTCATGCGGATGGTGAACGCGATGGTCACCCCGACCTCGGGCACGGTGTTCGTACGCGGCGAAGACGTCGCAGGCGAGGACCCCGTGCGACTGCGCCGCTCGATCGGCTACGTCCTGCAGGAAGGCGGCCTGTTCCCGCATCGCACGATCGCGGACAACGTCGCGACGGTCCCGCGCCTGGAGGGCGCCACGAAGCAGGCCTCCCGCGAGCGCGCGCTCGAGCTCCTCGACCTGGTGGGCCTGGATCGCG
>CALBAF010000264.1 GCA_937926415.1 uncultured Actinomyces sp. | reverse complement strand
CGGCGGCGCGCCCCAGGTCGCAGCTGAGGGTCCCGTCCTCCCATGCTGTGCGCGCGGCGCGGCGCATTTGCCCGGCGATTTCGCGCTCGCCGATGACCATGGACTCCAGTCCCGCCGCCGTCGAAAACAGATCGACGAGGCCGTCGCGACCCCACAGGTGACGCAGTTGCACGTCCTTGCGCTGCATGTGCGAGGCCTGGGCGAGCTCGCGCTCCACCATGTCCTTAAGTGTGTGGGGGTTGGCCGAGGCCGGAGCGTCGACGTAGATGGTGACGCGATTGCAGGTGCGCAAGACCATGACTCCACGTGCGTTCGGCAGCGAACGCATGAGGGTAGGACCCAGGTCGTCCGCGCTGGAGAGCTGGGCGATGTCATCGAGGGGGGTGTAGCGGTGGTCCGCGGACAGCACATGAATAGTCACAACGCGTCCATTTAAAGGCACATGGGTTCCGCGGGCAGAGGCGCGAAGCTATTTATGTTGGTGACGTCGTGTCATTTCGTCATGTTGGCGAAATAAATGGCTCTCTCCCGCGGATAAACGGATATAAAGGCACGCAAAATCAAGCTTTTGCGACGTGTGAGAAATTGTCTTGAACTAAACTGGAAAACGACGGAAATGCGCGAATTAACGCATGAAAACATCATTAAATTAAGGGAGACACATGACGACGCCCCCGCTGATCGCCGCCCTGACCGGGCAACGCGGGCCTACCCCCGTGTGGTTCATGCGTCAGGCCGGACGCTCCCTGCCTGAGTACCGAGAGCTGCGTGCCGATATTGGCCTGCCCATGCTCGAGGCCTGCCTGCGCCCCGATGTGGCAGCCGAGGCGACGGTGCAGCCCGTGCGACGCCACGGCGTGGACGCGGGCATCTTCTTTTCGGACATCATGGTCCCCCTGCGCCTGGCCGGGGTGGGCGTCGAGATTGAGCCGGGTGTCGGCCCGGTCCTCGATCGTCCCTATCGCACGCGCGAGAGTATTGACGAACTCCTGAGTCATCGTTACGGGGAGGGATCCTGGACCGATTCCACCGGGCGTGTGCGCGACTGCGCCGAGGGTGCCCAGTCC
>CALBAF010000263.1 GCA_937926415.1 uncultured Actinomyces sp. | reverse complement strand
GACCTCCTTGCCCGCCTCCTTGATGGCGGTCTCCACCATGCGCCAGCCGCCGTTGGGCATCATGGCGCGACGCAGCGGGGAATCCGTCTGCAGACCAACGATGACGTCGTCGTCCTCGCTGATGTAGCCGGCCGGGAATGCGTCGATGTCGGCAGGGGTGTGGGTGTCGACGTCGAGGATGCGGACCTTGCGCTCCTCGGAGAGGTAGTTCTTCTCCAGGGTGTCCCACAGACGCAGGGTCTTGTCCGTGGCGTCAGCGAGGAACGAGGCGTCGCCGTCGTAGGGGGTGTAGTTGCGCTGGATGAAGTCGCGGACGTCAATGTCCTCGGTCCACGGTCCGGTGACGAAGCCCTCCCAGGCGTCATTGCCGCTCGCCGTGGTGGCAGATGTTGTGACCTCAGTGGTCATCCGTGCCCTCCTCATGTGGGTGACCGGAGAGCCACCCGGTTGTGATCGCCCTTTGCGAGGCGAGGCGGCACATCGGCGCGCCGTCGATCTCAGACTAGAACTCAGAGGATGGCTTGTGGGTCGCTGGTCCCAAGAAGGTCCGGTTAGATGACTCACAGGTCGATCACCGTCATCGTAATCCAGGACATAAGTCCCTATATCGACCTCTCAGGAGAATCTCCGCCACCAGCCACCAACCCCCTCCAGCCTTCGACAACGAGGACGAATGGGGCCACGTTCCCAGCACATCAACCTATCGGAATGATTAGGACAGGTGTCCCAGCGGATTCCTGTTACCGTGCGGGGAAGCCGGAGCCGAGGCGCCGCCTCCATTGCCCTACTCGTGCCCTACTCGGCCCTAAGGTCCTGGTCGGTGCAGGCGCCTGAGACGCCGGCGGCCACACTGCGGGCCGTCTGGGCGATATCAGCCGCGCGCATGCCAAAGTCCTCCCTCAGCTGAGAACGGGTGGCCGTGTCGACGAACTGGCGCGGAACGCCGATGCGGCGGAAGACCGGCGAGTCCCCGGTAGCGCTGTGGGTGGCCTGGTACTCCTCGACCGCGTCGCGCAGCTGGGAACCGATACCGCCGCCGCTCAGCCCGTCCTCGACCACGACGACGAC
>CALBAF010000262.1 GCA_937926415.1 uncultured Actinomyces sp. | reverse complement strand
GGCCAGAGTGCGACCGAGGCCGATAAGCCCGAGGAGGTCGTCAACTGGGGTGCCCAGGCGATGAGCGCCGCCGACGCGGCGGCCGTGCCGATCACGCATGCGCCCGTCACGGTCGGCGTCATCGACACCGGCATCGACGACACCCACCCCGACCTCGTGGGCCGCGTCGACACCTCCCGTTCCGTCTCCTGTGGGCACAACGGCATCGCCTCCCAGGCCTACGGGTCCTGGCGTGACGACTACTTCCACGGTACGCACGTCGCGGGCATCATCGCCGCCAACCACAACGGCATCGGCATCAACGGCATCGCGCCGACCTCGACCCTCGTGTCCATCAAGGCCTCCAACGACGAGCAGCTCATGTATCCCGAGTACGTGACCTGCGGCTTCATGTGGGCCGCCAGCCACGGCGTCGACATCGTCAACAACTCCTACTCGATGGATCCGTGGGTCTACTGGAGCCCGAGCGACCCCGAGCAGGCCGCCGGCCTCGAGGCCGCGACCCGAGCCATCGCATACGCGCAGGGCAAGGGGCTGGCCGTTATCGCCTCGGCGGGCAACGACGGCATGGATAACGACAACGTCACGACCGACAGCGGGTCGCCGACCGACCTTGAGACCCCGATCAAGGACCGCCCCGTCAAGGATGGCGTGAAGGTCCCCGCCATGGTTGAGGGTGTCAGCCAGGTCAGCGCCGCCACGCGCACCAACGTCGAGACGAAGCCCGAGTGGGCGAACCTCAAGCGCGCCGACTTCTCCAACTACGGCAAGAGCGTCGACTTCACCGCGCCGGGACAGGACATTTACTCGACCGTGCCCACGGCGATCTTCTCCTCGGGCTACGCCAAGACCAGCGGCACCTCGATGGCCACGCCCCACATCACGGGCATCGCCGCGCTTATCAAGTCGATCCACCCGGGCTTCCAGGGCAAGCAGATCACCGACCTCATGCGCAAGCAGGCCGCCATGGAATACACGCGCCTGGAGGCGCCCGAGGACGGCAAGGAATTCCGCGGCTACGGCTTCATCAACGCGCTGACCACGATGCGCCGCGACCAGCCCCAGCCGACTGTCCAGACCCTGCAGTACCGGGTCGGCAAGGGTGAATGGAAGGACGTGCAGGGTGCGACTCTGCCGGCCGGTCCCGTCACCTTCTACACCGAGGCGATCGCCCCGATCAGCCACCTGCACATGGACGTCGCCGGCCTGGCCGCCGTCGACCGCGACGGCTCGGGCAAGTACTTCGACGACGCCCTGGGTGCCTCGATCGAAAACGTGGACCTCAGCGCACTGCTGCCCGAGGGCACGGACTCGGTGACCGCCCGCGTCCAGGTCAGTGCCACCGGCATCAACTTCGATCGCCAGGCCGACGACGACACGGGTCGCGAGGCCGTCTTCACCGTCGCGCGCGAC
>CALBAF010000261.1 GCA_937926415.1 uncultured Actinomyces sp. | reverse complement strand
CCCGCCGCCTCACGCATGGCTCTCAAGCTTCCCGTCAAGGCCGCCCGCGAGAAGCGCGAACAGCTCTCCAGCCCGCGCCCGAGCTGGGCTCGCTCCTGGACGCGCGCCCTGCGCACCGCGACCCCATGGCGCGGCGACTGCCCGGCAGCGATGGAGGACGTCGCACTCCTCATCCACACGGGTGGCACGACCGGCGTACCGAAGGCCGCCGCTCTCACCCACGCGAACCTGTCGGCGAACGTGGAGCAGTCGATCGCGTGGGTTCCCGTCCTCCACGAGGGCGCCGAGGTCTTCTACTGCATCCTGCCCCTCTTCCACGCCTTCGGTTTCACGATTGGCTTCCTGGCGGGCCTGCGCCTGGGGGCGACGATCGCCATGTTCCCCAAGTTCGACACCGCGCTGGTACTGGCAGCTCAACGCCGCCTGCCCTGCACGTTCTTCCTGGGCGTCCCGCCCATGTACGAGCGTCTCCTGGCGGCAGCAAAGGGAACGAACGCGGACCTGTCCTCGATCCACTTCTCACTCTCGGGTGCAATGCCTCTCTCGGCGCCGCTGGCCGAGCAGTGGGAGCAGGCCACCGGCGGCCTCATGATCGAAGGCTACGGCATGACGGAGGCCTCCCCGATCCTCCTGGGATCGCCCCTCGCCTCCTCGCGAGCACGCGGAGCGCTCGGTATCCCCTTCCCCTCCACCCAGGTGCGCATTGTCGATCCGGAAAATCCTTCCCGCGAGGTGGCCGATGGCGAGATCGGCGAGCTTATTGCGAGTGGCCCGCAGGTGTTCTCCGGCTATTGGAACCAGGAGGAGGAGACCGCCGAGGTCTTCACCGAAGACGGGTGGCTGCGCACGGGCGACCTCGTCCAGGTGCGCGACGGTTTCATCTACATGGCGGATCGCCGCAAGGAGATGATCAACGCCTCCGGCTTCAACGTCTACCCCACGCAGGTGGAAAACGCCGTGCGTTCAATGCCGGGCGTGGCTGACGTCGCGGCCGTCGGCGTGCCGGCCGGAGAGTCCGGTGAGGACGTCGTCGCCGCGATCGTGCTCGAGGCAGGCGCTTCGGTGACGCTCACAGACCTGCGCAAGTGGGCGGAAAAGTCCCTGGCCCACTACGCGCTCCCCCGTCAGATCGTCGTCATGACGGAGCTGCCCCGCTCACAGCTGGGCAAGGTCATGCGCAAGAAGGTGCGCGAGCAGATCATGGGCGCACAGGCCGTCGCAACCGACGCGGTTGCGGGG
>CALBAF010000260.1 GCA_937926415.1 uncultured Actinomyces sp. | reverse complement strand
CAGATGGTAGCAGGTATCTTCTTCAAAGCCCACGACGTCTTTCTTTTCTTCATAAAATGCGGTTGAGAACTCGTATCGACTCCCATCAACGCCCGTCACCGTGAAGCCGGCCTCGGGCAGTGCACGCATGAGCTCACGACCCAGCTGGCCGTTCGCGCCCGTGACGAGCACTCGGCGACCCGCGGGGGCCGGAGCGGGGAAGGGGGTCACGTCCGCCATGCGCGGGTGAGCCTTGTCCTTGTCCGACAGGATCGCGCGATCCAGCGGGATCGGCCAATCCACGGCGGCCGTCTCATCAGCAAGGTTCAGGAAGGTGTAGCGCGCGTCCGGCGACCAGTGGTCGTTCACCAGGTACGTGTAGGCCGTGTTCGGTTCGAGGGTCTGGTAGGAGTTGCCCACGCCCTTGGGGACGAACACCGCGACGCCCGGATCGATAATCGTCGTGTAGACGGTGCCAAACGAGGGGCCCTCGCGCAGGTCCACCCACGCGCCGAACACGCGGCCGGTCGCGACCGACACGAACTTGTCCCACGGCTCAGCGTGAATACCGCGCGTCACGCCGACCTCGTCGTTGAACGAGATGTTGTTCTGCACGGGCTGGAAATCCGGCAGGCCCAGCGCGACCATCTTTTCGCGCTGCCAATTCTCCTTGAACCAGCCTCGGTTATCGCCGTGAACAGTCAGATCAATGCGCAAGAAGCCGGGGATCGGCGTGGTCGTAATCCCCAGGGGCTTAGCGGTGGGCGCCATGGTTCTTCCTTACGTGCGTGGTTTTTGTGCGGACGCAACATTCCATGTAAATACTATCCGATCTGCACCCCTGCGGCGGTGTGCTCCGCCCCATGGGTGCGCGCGGGGACGAAGTTGTGGAAAAATACTGTTGTAGTAGGGATAATTGTCAACGACGCGCGACCCACACGAGGACGCGCCGGGAAGCGGAGGCAACATGAAAGGCATCATCCTGGCGGGCGGCTCGGGCACCCGTCTGAACCCGATCACGCTGGGGACATCGAAGCAGCTCGTCCCCGTCTACGACAAGCCGATGATCTACTACCCGCTGTCGACCCTCATGCTGGCGGGCATTTCCGAGGTCCTCGTCATCACGACCCCCCATGACGCTCCGTCGTTCCATCGCCTGCTCGGCGACGGCAGCCAGCTCGGCGTCAACATCTCCTACGCCGTCCAGCACGAGCCCAACGGTCTCGCGCAGGCCTTCGTGCTCGGTGCCGATCACGTGGGTAACGACAGCGCCGCCCTGGTCCTGGGCGACAACATCTTCTACGGCCCCGGCATGGGTGCCCAGCTGCGCCGTCACGTCGACCCCGACGGTGGCGCCGTCTTCGCCTACCACGTGTCCAACCCGCGTGAGTACGGCGTCGTCGAATTCGACGAGGAGTTCAACGCGCTGTCCATCGAGGAGAAGCCCGAGCACCCCAAGTCGAACTACGCGGTGCCCGGCCTGTACTTCTACGACAACGACGTGGTCGAGATCGCCCGCAACCTCAAGCCGAGTGCGCGCGGCGAGTACGAGATCACCGACGTGAACCGCTCCTACCTCGAGGCCGGCAAGCTCAAGGTCGAGGTTCTCCCGCGCGGCACCGCGTGGCTCGACACGGGCACGTTCGACTCCCTCGCTGACGCCACCGCTTTCGTGCGTACGGTCGAGGCCCGCCAGGGCATGAAGATCGGCGCCCCCGAAGAGGTTGCGTGGCGTATGGGCTTCATCGACGACGAGGGTCTGCGCCAGCGCGCCGAGCCCCTGGTCAAGTCCGGTTACGGCGCTTACCTGCTCGAGCTGCTTGAGCGAGAGGGCCGCTGAGTGAGCCGTCCCAGTGCTCAATCCCGCCTGCTCATCGTCATTCCCGCGTGGAACGAGGAGGAGGTGCTCGGTGATGTCCTCGAGATGGTGAAGGTTGAGAAGCCTTCCTTCGCGGACATCCTCGTGGTGTCTGACGGGTCGACGGACGCGACCGCCGATATCGCGCGCGCCGCGGGTGTGGCCGTCCTCGACCTGCCGCTCAACCTGGGGGTCGGTGGCGCGATGCGCGCCGGCTTCCAGTACGCGCGGCGTGTGGGCTACGAGTATGCGTGTCAGCTCGACGCGGACGGTCAGCACGATCCGCGCGAGATCGACACGCTCATCGAGACGGCCTCGAGCGAGCATGCGGACGTCGTTATCGGCTCGCGCTTCGCGGGCAAGGGTGACTATCATGCGCGAGGCCCGCGCAAGTGGGCGATGAACCTCTTCTCGTTCATCCTCTCGCGCGTGTGCGACACCCGCCTGAGCGATACGACCAGCGGTTTCAAGCTCTACGGTCCGCGCGCCCTGGCGCTGTTCGCGCACAACTACCCGGCCGAGTACCTGGGGGACACGATCGGGGCGCTCGTCATCGCGGCGCGCTCGCACCTGGTCGTGCGTGAGGTCGGCGTGCAGATGCACCCGCGCGCTGGCGGCGAGCCCTCGCACAACCCGATCAAATCGGCGCTGTTCCTGGTGCGCGCGACGATGGCCCTCGCGGTCTCCCTGTCGCGCCCCGGTGAGAAGGTCGCCCCGGCACCGGAGGAGAACGCATGAGCCCCACCTACGTGCTTGGACTGGTGTTCGCGATCATCATCTTGGTGATGGTGTTCGTCAAGATGCGTAACTCGGGCCTGAAGGAGCGCTACGGTCTGTGGTGGTACTGCATCGCCTTCTTTACGGCGCTGCTGTCCATTTTCCCGCCGATCCTGAAGTGGACGGCGCTGCAGCTCGGCGTTGTGGTTCCGCTGAACCTGGGCTTCTTCGTGGCCGGCGTGGTCCTGCTGCTACTGTCGCTGCGTTTCTCGGTGGACTTGTCCCGGGCGGACGAGGATCGCCGTCGCCTCACTGAGGAGGCTGCGATTCTGCGCCTCCAAATGGAGGATTTGCAGCGCCGCGTCGATGCTCTCGAGGCGTCCCGTCGGGGGGATGGATAGTCCCGTTGAGGCGCGCGCTTGTCACGCAATGAACGAGGCCGGGGCCCGTCAGGTGGAAACCTGAC
>CALBAF010000259.1 GCA_937926415.1 uncultured Actinomyces sp. | reverse complement strand
GATGGGCGCGACCGGCTCCGACGCCGCGATCGAGTCCGCCGACGTCGCCTTTACCGGCCACGACCTCGGCCTCATCCCGCAGGCTCTGCGCCACGCCCGCCGCGGCGGCAGGATCATCAACCAGAACATCGTTCTGTCCTTGGCGATCATCACTGTGCTGCTGCCGCTGGCGATCACCGGCGTGCTCGGCCTGGCAGCGGTCGTCCTCGTGCACGAGGTCGCCGAAGTCGTCGTCATCGCCAACGGACTGCGGGCTGCGCGTGCCCGCAAGCAATAGGTGTTCCGTCCAACGCCATAACTCAGACATGCGCTACGAGAACCCCCTCTATCTCGCCGAGGAGGCCGCAGCCCTGGACCTGATCGCCGACGGCCACACCGCCCTCGACGCTCATCAAGCAGCTGAGCCAGGATCGCGCCCTCGCGGAGGCTGACACCCTCCTCCTGACGATTCCCAACCAGCTCGGATTCGAGGAAAACTGGTCGATTATCCGCAACTTCGCGGAGTATGTGGCCCCCGCGCTCGGGTGGGAGCCGGCGCGTCCGGGCGTCCTTCCGACGGGCTACGACATTGACGAGGCCGGGGCCGAGTAGCCGGTCCCGCGCGGTTCGGTGACTGGGAGTAGGCGACTCGGTTATCGCATCTTGCCGGCTGTGATCGGGAGAAAGGTGTCAAGAGTCGATCAGCGCCTCGTCATTAAGCCGGGGTGGGGCATTGGGAAGCCCCACCCCGGTTTCCCTTTTTGTGTGTGCTGGCATACACTGGTCGGACACTATCCATGCAAGACGATGAGGTCTTCACATAATGGCTCGACGCTCGAAGGGCGCGGTGTCAATCAATCCGCGCTCCGCTCAGAATATGTCCACGCGACCGGCAGCTATTGCCAAGAAAAAGCAGGCATTCAGCCCGGTCAAGGTATTCGGCGCCGTAGCGGCGCTGGCGTGCATCGTGACCTGCCTGTTCGTGCAGCTACCCGGCCTGGATGTGGCCGGTACGCGCATGTTCGGCGTCTTCCTGGCGGCGATTCTGCTGTGGGTGACGGAGGCGGTGCCCCTGGCGGGCACGGCCGTCCTCGTTATCTTCTTGGAGGTCCTGTTCATTTCGGACCACGCGCTGCTGAGCGTGGGTGAGGACGCCCCGGCCTACACGAAGTTCTTCGGTGCCCTGGCCAACCCGGTCATCATCCTGTTCCTGGGCGGCTTCATGGTGGCCGACGGCGCCGCGAAGTACAAGCTGGACCGCGCCCTGTCGGCTGTCCTCCTCAAGCCCTTCATGGGCAAGCCGCGCCTGACCGTCATGGGCGTCATGCTGATCACCGCGATCATGAGTATGTTCATGTCGAACACGGCGACCACGGCGACGATGTTCGCCGTCATGATGCCCGTCATCATGGCCCTGCCCGAGGGTAAGGCGCGCACCGGTATCGCCCTGTCGATCCCGGTTGCTGCGAACGTCGGCGGCATGGGCACACCGGTCGGCACGCCCCCGAACGCGATCGCGCTCGGCGCCCTGGAGAACGCGGGCGTCAAGGTGACCTTCCTGCAGTGGATGCTCGCGGCCGTCCCGCTCATGCTCGTGCTCCTGGCCCTGTCCTGGGCGTTCATCGCGTGGCGCTACATTCCCACCGACGCCACGTTCGACATCGACACGTCGGCGCGCTTCGAGAAGTCGCGCAGCGCGATCATCTTCTACTCGGTCGCGGGTCTGACGATCCTCCTGTGGATGACGGAGTCCCTGCACCACATTTCCGCCAACGTCGTTGGCTTCCTGCCGGTCGTGGTCCTCCTGATGACGAAGGTGATGAGCGGCGATGACCTGCGCGCCCTGGACTGGCCGGTCCTGTGGCTGGTCGCGGGCGGTATCGCGCTGGGCTCGGGCGTGGCCGCGACGGGCCTCGACAAGTGGATGCTCGGATCGATCCAGTGGGCCTCGATTCCCGGCGCCCTCCTGATCTTCGTGCTGGCCCTCGTGGGTTGGGTGACCTCGAACGTCATTTCGCACTCCGCGTCCGCGAACCTGCTGATCCCCATGGGTATGGGCCTGGCGACCACGGTCTCGACGAGCGCCGCCGAGATCGCCATCGTCATCGCCCTGGGTTGCTCGCTCGGC
>CALBAF010000258.1 GCA_937926415.1 uncultured Actinomyces sp. | reverse complement strand
CGCCGAAAACGGCGGGCGCGCACTCACGCAGTCACTGGAAACTAGGCGACAGTTTCGCCGCTATTACGAGCGGCGGACTCGGCCAGCTCCTCGGGGCTGACAACGCCTTCAACGGAAACGCGGTCCAGGTAGGCCATACCGTCAAACGCCAGCTCGCGAGCATTCTCCGGGTCGCCCTCGTTACCGATCGAGCCGTGGGCCATGCGGTCCACGATGAGCGCGATCGCGCCGTCGCCCGTCACGTTGGTGGCGGTGCCGAAGGAGTCCAGGGCGATGTAGGTGGCGATCATGAGCGCAACCTGGGCGTCGTTGAAGCCCAGCATGGAGCTCAGCAGGCCGGTGGCCGCCATGATGGCGCCGCCGGGCACGCCGGGGGCGGCGACCATCGTGATGCCCAGCATGAAGATGAAGCCGACCCACTGCAGGGAGCTCACGGTCAGGCCCTGGGTCAGGACGATGGCGAACGCGAAGGAGAAGATCTTCGAGGTCGAGCCAGCCAGGTGGATCGTTGCACACAGCGGAATCGTGAAGGACGCGACCGCGTCGGACACGCCATTCTTCTTCGTCTGACGCAGGGTCACCGGGATGGTGGCCGCGGACGAGGAGGTGCCCAGAGCCGTCAGGTAGGCCGGCATCATCGTGAGGAGTGCCTTGAAGGGGTTGCGACGCGCGACGACGCCCGCGAAGCAGAACTGGGTCAGCAGGATGATGACCTCGAGGAGAATCACCACGACAACGACACGCAGCAGCGTGCGGATAACCGAGGCCGCCTCGCCCGTGTAGGTCAGGTTCAGGAAGATGCCGAAGATGTGCAGCGGCAGCAGCGGGATAATGATCGTCTCGATGAGGCGGGTAATGATGGCGCGGAACTCGATGAAGCCCTTACGCAGCACGCCGCGCGGGACCATCGACAGGCCCAGGCCCACGACGAAGGACAGGAGCAGCGCCGTCATCACCTGCAGAGGCGCGGGCATCTCGATCGTGAAGTAGGACTCCAGGGCGCTGCCCGGTTCGGCCACATCGGCCAGCTGGGTGGAAGCGAGGAGACGCGGGAACAGGGACGCGCACACCAGGTAGGTGAGGAAGCCCGAGAAAAGCGTCGACGCGTAGGCGATCGCCGTCGTGATGCCCAGCCACTTACCCGCGCCTCGACCCAGGTCCGCAATAGCGGGGGTCACGAGGCCGATGATGATCAGCGGGATAGAGAAGGACAGGAACTGGCTGAAGATCGCCGAGAAGGTCGCGAAAATACGGCCGATCTCGACGGGAATCAGGTGGTCGCCTCCGATACGGACGGATCCGAGGACGGTCGCGAGGATGATCGCAGCGATCACCCACACGAGGATTCCAGATTTACGCAGGAACTCGCGCATGTGTTTCACCTTGACAATAGGGATGATGGGTCGCTCATAGCATGCCCGAGCTTTACGAATTCTTGAAGCGGTAACCAGGATTCGGGATAGATGCGGCAAAACTCACGTGATAAAGAAAGCGTGGTAGCGAAGGCATTGCCCCCACCCAACGGCCATTTTCCGCGGATTTAACGCACCGCGAGTGTCGACACGTACGGGGCAAACCACCAAATAATCGCGGCGAGAATCACGTACACGGCAACATCCATGAGGCGGGCTCGCGACGCAAACCAGGGACGTCCCGGCGTCCACAGGCGCAGCGCCGCCATCCCAACGAGGACGGCGACCATGAGCATGACCGCGCGGTGGCGGTGATCGCTCACGGCCAGCGCAATCACACCGAGAACACCGCCCGCGCTGAGGGCGCCGCCGAGCCAGCCACCCAGTCGGGCGCGCACAGTCCTCTCCTCAATATTCACGCCCCTACCCTATCGCACGAGCGCGCACGACCACAGGATCATCCGACCCCACACCGCCACCCCAGCCTCGGCCTCGTCCACAAAAAGGAACGCAAAGGAATAGGAATCAGAGTGCATGCGGGTTTAGTATTGGTCCAAAGGTCCCTGAGACCCGCAACATATTTCTCGCACCAAAGGAGCATTCGAGTGTCCCGCTTTATTGTCGTCGCCCCCGGTTCGTCGGAGGCAGCCGCCCTCGCTACTGACGAGCTGGCCCGCGTTCTCGGCGTCGCCAC
>CALBAF010000257.1 GCA_937926415.1 uncultured Actinomyces sp. | reverse complement strand
GTCGCGTCGGAGGGAGGCTCCCAGTCGCCCAGGATCTTCGAGGCGCAGGTGGTGCGCAGGCCCCGCGTCACCACGTTGTCCTTCACGGCGATCGGCACACCCGCCAGGCGGTGCAGGGTCTCCCCCGCCGCGCGGCGTGCGTCCACGTCGGCCGCGGTCGCCAGGGCGCCCTCACGGTCGACGGTGATGAATGCGTTCACGCGGTCCTCGATCGCGTCGATGCGGTCCAGGCACGCCTGGGTCAGCTCGACGGAGGTGATCTGGCCGGCGGCCAGCATGTCCGCCAGCTCGAGGGCGCTCTTCTTCAGCAGCTCGTTCATCAGTCCTCCCCCAGAATCTGCGGAACCAGGAACATGCCGTCCTGGGCGGCGGGCGCCTGAGCGAGCACCTCGTCGCGGTCCACGGTCTGCCCAATCTCGTCTTCGCGCCACACGTTGGTCAGCGGAATCGGGTGGGACGTGGCGGGAACCTCGGGCGTGGCGACCTCGGACACCTTGGAGACGGCGTCGGCGATCGCGTCGAGCTCACCCGCGAAACGCGTGATTTCCTCGTCGGTCAATGCGATGTGGGCCAGGCCCGCAACGCGGGCGACCTCGTCAGTACTAATGCGTGACATGTGTGGCATCCTACCCGTATGGCCTTTTCGCAGCGACGCCAACTCACCAGGCAGACGTGGTCGATCGTTAAAAAAGCGGGATTCGCTCTGCTCGCCGCCCAGGCGGCCGCAGTCGTGACCGTGCACGCGATCGACCGCATGCGCACCGCCCGTATCCCCGGCGGCGTGCACGGTTTCCCCACCCTGCCTCCCACCGACACGCAGATCGGTGACACCGTGGCGCGCACGTACACGGAGGGAACCTCCCTGTACGCGGACATGCTGGAGGCCATCGAAGGGGCGACGCATCACATTTATTTCGAGACTTTCATTTGGCGCTCGGACCGCTGGGGCCAGCGCTTTAAGACGGCGCTGATCGACGCGGCGAAGCGCGGCGTCGAGGTGTTCTGCGTGTGGGACGGCTTCGGCGTCCTCAACCAGGATCCGCGCTTCTACAAGTTCCCCGCGATGCCGAATCTGCACGTGCGCAAGTTCCCGATGCTGCGCTCGGGCTTCTTCACCCTGAACGTCCGGCGCACGGGCCAGGATCACCGCAAGATCCTCGTGGTCGACGGCGAGGTCGGCTTCGTCGGCGGCTACAACATCGGCGATCCCTTCGCGAACGAGTGGCGCGACACACACGTGCGCATCACGGGCGAGGCCGTGTGGGAGCTGGAAAACGGCTTCGTCGACTTCTGGAACCATTTCCGCCCCAAGACCTGCCCGGAGCTGCCGGATCAGGGGGCGCGCGCGTGGAGCGCGGACGTGACCGCGCAGTTCAATCTGCCGCACAACCTGCTGTACCCAATCCGCGGCATGTACATCGACGCGATCGAACGCGCGACCGACCGCGTGCTCATCACGACGGCGTACTTCATCCCCGACCGCGAGGTCCTCGGCTCCCTGATCGCCGCAGCCCGCCGAGGCGTGCGCGTGCAGGTGCTGATCCCCGAGTACTCCAACCACATCCTGGCGGACTGGGTGGCGCGCCCCTACTACGGTGAGCTGCTGCGCGAGGGCGTGGAGATCTGGCTGTACCGTCACGCGATGGTCCACTCGAAGACGATGACGGTGGACGGTCGCTGGTCGACGATCGGCACGGCGAACATCGATCGCCTGTCGATGCGCGGCAACTACGAGGTGTGCCTGCAGTTCTTCTCTCGCCCGCTGGCCGCGCGCATGGAGGAGATTTTCGCGAACGACCTGACGACGGCCCGTCGCCTGACGATCGACGAGTGGGAAAAGCGCTCGATGATCACCCGCGTCGGCGAGGTGCTGCTGGGCCCCTTCGAGCCCTTCGTCTAAGCCCAGCCCCGGCCTCGTTACAGGCCGACGGCCGCCAGGCCTCCCTCGAGGAGGTCGGCGAACTGCTGCTCGGTAATGACCGGGACGCCCAGGGCCTCGGCCTTGGCGGCCTTCGATCCCGCGCCCGGGCCGGCGACCACGAGCGAGGTCTTCTTCGAGACCGAACCCGCAGCCTTGCCGCCGCGCGACGTAATCGCTTCCTTGGC
>CALBAF010000256.1 GCA_937926415.1 uncultured Actinomyces sp. | reverse complement strand
ACAGCCTCCATATCGTCCACGGGTCAATCCCCACCACGGCACACACCGAGCCGTATGCCGGGATGACCCAGATGCCGATGATGACTCGCTTCAAACGCCGCTGCGCAGGTGTCAGATTCTTTGAGGTGAAGAGCCAATTCATCCCGTTACCGCGGGCCGTCTGCGCAGCCGTATCCGAGGACTTTCCCATGCGACCACGATAACCCAGTTCTCGCCCTTATCCGCGAGGCGGTGTCAATCGGCGAGAGCGGACAGGCCCCACGCTCGCGCCGCGTCCCCTAGCTGTGTCGCCACGCGTCGACAATGATGCCCGTGCGGTCGTAGAGAGAAATCCCGATCTGGGTACCGGGGGCCTGGCAGGCCTCGACAATCGTGGCATACAGGGGCGTGCCCTTCTCTGAGTGGCGCTCAAGCTCGTATTGGCGCAGGTCGTAGGCACGCACGCCCCCACAAGCGCGCTCGCGGGATCCGCGACGGGGCAGCACCTCACCACCGGCCACACGCACACACACAACACACATAAACGCCGGGGCCGCGCAGACTGTGTGTCTGCGCGGCCCCGGATCGCCAAGTGGCGATGCGGCTCAGAGCCTCACGGCGTAGGGCATGATCGAGCCCCAGCTGTACACGCCGGTGATGCGCACGGGCACGCCGAAGGTGGGGGCCTCGATCATCTGGCCGCCGCCCAGGTAGATGGCGACGTGGTAGATGCCGGACTGGGTGCCGTTGGAGGACCAGAAGATCAGGTCGCCGGCCTCCATGGAGCCGATCGGCACGTGCGTGCCGTAGCTGTACTGGGCACGGGAGAGGTGCGGCAGGTCAACGCCGGCGCTCTCCCAGGCGAGCATGGTCAGGCCCGAGCAGTCCACGCCGCCATAGGACTCGCCGCCCCACACGTAGGGCACGCCGAGGTATGTCTTCGCGGCTGCAATCGCCGCGTCAGCGCCGCCGCCACCCGAGTAGGAGGGCGCCGAGTACGAGGGCTCCTCGTAGGAGTAGGAGGGCGCGGAGTATGAGGGCGCAGAGTACGAGTAGTCGTCGTCCTCGTCGTCATAGGAAGACGAGGCCTGGGGGGCAGCATCGGCGGCTGCCTGACGTTCGGCGGCCGCAGCGGCCTCGGCCTGACGCTGGGCTT
>CALBAF010000255.1 GCA_937926415.1 uncultured Actinomyces sp. | reverse complement strand
CTCGAAGGGATCCTCGGTCGGGCTGGGAGTGGGCGTCGGGTCCGTCTGCTGGTCCTGCTGTTGCTGCTGGTCCTGCGAACCGCTCTGCCCCTCAGACTCCTCCTCGGTCTGCTGCTTCTTGTCCTCGACGCGTTCCTTGTTTTGGTCAGCGGGGTTGTTGGATTCGCTGCCGGACTGCTGGCCGGACTGTCCGCCCGACTGGTTCTGGTCGCCGGACTGGCCGGAGCCGCCCGATGCGGTCTGGCACGGCGAGATCGTGTCCTGGGCTTCCTGGTAGACGCTCACCGCGTTACTGGTCGAACCCGAGGAGCGCAGCTTATCGCCCTGAATCTCCAGTCCGATGGCGAGGTTGACGCGCACACGGCACTCGTAGGAGAAGGGCTCGAGGCGACCGGGCTGCACTTCACGAGCCTTGGGAACAAGCTCAAACGCGGTGCGCAGTTCCTCCACACCCTCGTCGACGCGGTCCTGACGCACCAGGGTTGTGCCGAGGTTGTAGTGCGCGACCCAGGCCTCAATGCCGATACCCGTCCACGTCCGCTGCCCCTCGTATCCCGCCTGAGCGGACTCGTAGTCGTTGGCCTTCCACTGGTTCAGAGACGACTGCGACCAGAGCGTCAGGCCAATCAGGTACCCGGCGACGACCAGGGCGATCACGAGAATCGGAATGGAGTACCACAGGGGTCGCAGGGCCAGCGGGGAGCGCTGCACCTTCTGCTTGCCGTTCGTGGCCTGCCCCAACTGTTCGCGGACCGAGTCGTCGACCGGACCGCCCTGGAGGGCGCCGAAAGGCAGGAGGTCCTCTTCGGGCAGGTTGTTGTTAGAGGGCATGAGAATTCCTCAGCTGTTGAGCGCGCAGCGCCAGGTTGGCGCCCTCCCACGCGAGGAGTCCCCCGAGCAGGAGCGCAAACGGCCAGATGATGTAGCGGTACGTGTCTTTCATGTTGCGCTGTTCGGCAATCTCCGACGCGCCGTCCAAGATGGTGCGCGCGTGGGATTCGATCGCCGACTTATCGGGCGAGTGCACGTAGTCGATGCCGATGCGCGATGCAACCGCTTGGAGGGCCGCCTCGTCGATCTTTGAGATGGCGATCGGATTGCCGGGCTGGGAAAGGTCGTGAATGTAGCCGTCGTCGTCGCCGCTCTGCGCCTCGCTATTGCCCAGGCGCAGCACCTTCATCGGGCCACCCTCGGGGGTGCCGTATCCGATGACGAGGCCACCGTCGACGTACTCCTTGACGCGATCCCAGTCTTCCTCGGAGCCCGTCGGCGCAGACTTCCAGTGCTCCTGGTTCGA
>CALBAF010000254.1 GCA_937926415.1 uncultured Actinomyces sp. | reverse complement strand
CCGCGAGGAGGAGATCCAGGGGGGACTTGCCTGAGCCGTTGTGCCCGACGACGACAGTGAACTCGGGCCACTCGAAGCTCAGGGTGACGCCGCACAGCGCGGGATGGTCGGCGCCCGGGTAGGTGAAGTCGACGTCGGTGAGGGTCAGGGGCAGGGGGGACGAGGCCTCGGCCCCGGACCGTCCCTCATCGACGCGGGCGGGGGCGTCCACGAGCGGGTCCCACCCCGCGTCGAGGGAGATACGGCTGAGGATCGCACCGAGGAGCCACCGGGCGGCGAGGACCAGAAAGGCCACGCCGATGAAGCGGGTGATGGGGATCCAGATCCACCACCAGTCGACAAACCATTGGCCGAGCCGCTGGCCCGCGTCGACGAAGCCGCCGGAGTGGGGAATGTTTCCAATCAGCTTGAGGAAGCCGTTGAGGGTCTTTTGGATACTCTCGAGGCCGAGGGTGCGCAGGTCGGACAGAACCCAGAACGCGAGGCCGGTGCCGACTCCCCAGATGACGCCGAGGCCGGCGGCGACCCCGGAGACGGGGAGCCAGGAGGCGCGCTTTTTATGAAGGAAGCCAATGATGAGGCCGACGAGGGCGGCCTGGAAGGAGCGGCCAGCCGTGGCGACGCCGCCGACGGCGATGGCCAGGAGGATTGTCGAGGCGAAGGCCGCGACAGCAGCCCGGGGCCGAAGCTTGAGCGAAACCATCGCGAGGGGCACGGCCGTGGCCACCTGAAAGAGGAGCTGGAAGACGGGGGTAACCGCAGCGATGAGGCCGAAGGTGACGGCCAGGCCCGAGAGCGCGCCAGCGGTCGCCACCTCGACGGGGGTGAGGCGGCGGGCATCGCGCGCGGATGAGCTCATGTGCCTAGTCTCCCAGGCCCCGCCCACATCTGCGACCGCCGAGCTGCGATCGCCCGCCCCACAGCAGCCGGAAGCACCCCGAGACACCTGACAAGTCCAAGATTTTAAAGTAATTAGTTGTTGACAAACATGTCGCACATCACTAGGTTTACTCACTAAGTCCACTCGACACAGGAGTCATGATGACAAGCCCAACACCGCAGTACGGCCTCGGAAACAACACGCCAAATACCACCCCGAGCGCCCCTCACCCACCCTTTCAGCAGGTGACACCCCCTCAGGCCAAGCCGTTTTACAAAAAGTGGTGGTTCATCGCCATTGCAGTCCTCGTCGGCCTCGTCCTCATCGGAAGCCTGATGAACCCCAAGGACAAGAACAGCACCAAGGAGGCCGAACCCTCAACAACATCGACGACGACTGAATCAAGCGCGGAGATCACCGTTCCTAACGTCGTCGGCATGCGAGGAGACGAGGCCCGCGCAACGCTCGAAGCACTCGGCAAGGTCGACATCTCCTTCAAGGACGAGGCGGGCAAGAAGATGGTGCTCGACGTGACGAACTGGACCGTCACCTCGCAGACCCCCGAGGCTGGAACGACTCTCGGCAAGGACGCTAAGATAACGCTGTTCGTCCACCACGACACGGACGACACCAAGCCGACGGAGAGTCCAACGACCAAAGCACCGTCGACGACCGACCCGAAGAAGGACGACGTTCCACGCGATTACCGCAAGGCTTTGAAGTCCGCGGAGAACTACTCCAAGACGCTTCACATGTCGAAGAAGGGAATCTACGACCAGCTCACCAGCGAGTTTGAAGGATTCTCCCCTGAGGCGGCGCAGTACGCGATCGACAACATCCAGGCCGACTGGAACGCGAATGCACTCGCTAAGGCCAAGGAGTACGAGAAAACGCTCAACATGTCCGACGAGGCGATTCGCGAGCAGCTCGTTAGCGAGTACGGCGAGCAGTTCACCCAGGAAGAGGCCGACTACGCGGTCGCACACCTGGACGACTGACGAGGATTCTCCACAAAACTCAACTGAGACATAGGCGGGGTGGGTGTTGCATGCGCATGCAACACCCACCCCGCTTTTATCGTCAGCAACTCCGACGGTGGGCTAATGGCACAGGCGCCGCCAGCTACCCCCTATTAATCTCACCGAAGGGAATGTGGACGCTCGGGGTTGAAAGGGACGCGCCTTCCACGTGGCGGCGCTGATCGTCGAAGAAGATGTGGGGCTGCAGTACCTCCAGCATGGGACCCTTCGGGAGGCCACCCAGGAAGAAGGCGTCGTTGACGCGCAGGCCCCACTGGCGGATCGAGTTGATCGCACGCTCATGAGCGGGGGCGCTACGGGCGGTCACAACGGCGACGCGGACCCGGCGCCGGTACCCCTGCGGATCATCCACGCTTTTCGAGTCCTCGATCCCCTGAATTCTGTTGATCTTCTCCAGAAAATCGGCCATCGGACCGCGATCGAGAGGCACCTGCGCTAGGGCACTCTCATTCTCCTGATACTTCTCCAGACCCCCACTCTGGAACACTCGCTCCGCTGAATCGTCAGCCAGCACGCCGTCGAAGTCGAAGGCGATACGCAGATCCGTGTCCCCATCGTCCGGCGCGGCACGCCCGACGACGTGGCCCGCCGCGAATCCGAGGCCGATCGCCTCGCGCACATCGGCCTCGTTCGCGGAGAGGAAGAGGGACATGTGCAACGGCTTAATGAAGCGATACGGGGCGCGGCCCTGCATGAAGATCGCGCGCGTGATGTCCAAACCGTGACGCTCAACGGAACGCATCACCCGCATCCCGGTCTCCGGGTCGTTGCGTGAGAGGATCACAACCTCGACCAGGCGCTCCCGATCCGACAGGTCGTTCAGGTCGAGGAGGCGACGAATGAAGGGGAACGCGACGCCAGGTTCGAGCACGTCATCGAGATGTTCGCGCTGATACTCCCGATACCGCGCCTCCCCCTGCTCGCAGAACACCGCGTCGGACTCTTCCAGGTCGAACAGGGCACTCGAAGCGACCCCAATGACGAGGGCACGATCCAGATCAAGATTGCCGGGCATACCATGTTTCCTTCCGCTCGCAGGTGCTCGCTGCCTTGAGAGACAGGGTATAGCTGGCCGTGCACACCTGCGGCTCTGGGGGACAGGGACACGCACCTGCGCAGGGTCTACGCCATCTCGTCGGGGGGCAGTGCGACGGGGACGGGGGTGTCGAGGTCACGGATGCTCGGGATGACATACATTGCCGCACCAAGAAGACAGAAAAAGGTACCCGAAGTGGCAAAGAGGACGGGGCCTCCCATCTTCTCGGCGAAGGCACCGCCCAGGACCACACCGAGGGGCATCGCGAGCCCGAGCATCAGCTGGAAGAACCCGAGCGCGCGACCGACCTTATCCTCCCCAACGTGCCTCTGGATCAGGGTCATCAGGGGCGCGTGGAACCACGCCAGGAAGATACAGCCGAATCCCATGAGGGCGACGAAAGCCCAGAAGCCGCCGCGCGGGAGCAGGCCGACGGCGGCGAAGGGGAGGCCGACGACGACGGTCGTGGCGCTGAGGAGCAGCGCGAGGCGTTTACCCCCGCCCCACGCCATCATGATGACCGCGCCGACCAGCATGCACGTCCCGGTGATTGCCTCGGCGATGGACACCATGCCCCCGTCGGCTCCGAAGTATTGCTGCGCCATGAGCGGGTAGACCACCGCGAGCGCTTCGAACACCATCATGCCGACCGTGAGGGCGCCAATGAGGTAGATGAGACCAACGTTGACACTCAGCGCGCGCCAGCCCTCGCGGATCTGCCCCATGATGGTTGGGGGCATCTCGGCTTTGACGGAGGGAATCCTCGCAAGCGCCAGGCCGACGACCGCCAGGAGCGCTCCCACGAACTCCAGACCCAGGGTGTAGGGAAGCCCGAAGGCGGTGTACAGGGCGATGCCGATGGCGGGGGAACCAATATTGGCGATGGACCCTACGGCCTGGTCGAGGGTGTTGACTCGCATGAGGTGCTTCTCGGGGACCAGCATCGGCATGGCCGCACTCATCGCTGGGAAGTGGAAGGCCTGGAAGCAGCTGCGCAGAGCAGCAAAGAGGCATATGAGGGCGAAGCTCCCGTGTCCCATCCACGCCAGCGCCCCCAGCGCCAGCGACATCACGCCCGCCCCCAGGTCGGAGACGATCATGACGGCGCGGCGGTTGTAGCGGTCAGCGGCGACGCCGCCGAGTGGGGCCAGGAGGCCGAGGGGCAGCTGGGACAGGGCCATGACGATGGCGAGCTTCAGGGCAGACCCTTCGGTCGTGGTGACGTGCCAAATAATCGCCCATCCCGACGCGCCGCTGGTGATGATGGAAAACGCCTGGCCGCTCCAGATCATCGCGACCACTCGCCACCAGTTCGGCGCCAGGCTACGCCCGGATGCGCTGACCAGCGCGCTGGAGGAGGTGTCTTGAGTCATTCACACGACGGTAGCGGCGGGTTTCCTGTTAGTCAACAGCTTTGCGGGGCCGCCCGGAACCCCTTCGACGGCTCATTGAAAAAACACCGCGTCATAATGCCGCGCTCAGCCTTGTAAGGGGCGCCTAATTTTGTGTAGTATCTCCCTCGTAATCCCAAAAACACGAGAGGACCCGATGAAAACCCGCCTCGCCACCCTGACCGCTATCCTGGCCACCGCCACCCTGGCCCTCACCGCCTGCGCGGGCGGCTCCGGCTCCACCGCCACCCAGTCAGAGCAGACCACCCAGGAGGCCACGGCCTCGTCGACGCGCACGATCACCGACCACGGAGGCAACGAGGTCGTCCTGCCCGAGAAGATCACCCGCGTCGCCATCGACCAGATCCCCATCGAATCCACCTACCTGGCCTACTTCGACGGCAAGGCCCCCTACCTGGTAGGCATGAGCGCTGCCCGCGTCAAGGCCATGAGCCAGACGATCGCCGCCGAGATGGCGCCCGAAATGATGCAGGTGGACACCAGCTACTACGACAAGGGCGAGCTCAACGCCGAAGCCCTCCTGAACCTGAACGTCGACGTCGTCCTCTACAACGCCAACAACAAGGAACACGGCGAATTGTTCCGCAAGGCCGGCATCCCGGCCGTCGGCTTCACGACAACGGGCAACCCCTCGGAGACCTACGCAGATTGGATGGAGCTCCTTGAGGACGTCTTCAACGAGGACGGACACATGGCCGACAAGATCGCGCTCGGCAAGGACCTCGTCGCTGACGCCCGCGCGCGCACCGCGAAGGTCCCCGAGGACCAGAAGGTGTCGACGATGGTGCTCATGGGCGCGGCCGACGGTCAGCTCGCGGTCGCGGGCGGCAAGGACGGCTGGTTCACCAACGAATGGGCCGACTCGCTGAACTACACGAACGTCACGCGCGACACCGACACCTCGCACACGCCCGTCACCTTCGAGCAGGTCCTCACGTGGGATCCCCAGGTCTTCCTCGTCACCGGCAAGGGAATGTCCAACATGACGGCGAACACCGTGTTGACGAACTCGGTCGAGGGCATCGACCTGTCCACCCTCAGCTCCGTGAAGTCCGGCCGCGTCTACTCCACCGGCCTGGGCATGTGGAACTGGTTCACCCCCAACCCGGATTCCCCGATCGTGGCGAACTGGCTCGGCGCCTCCCTGTACCCGGAGCAGTTCTCCGACGTTGACCTCGTGTCGATGACGAAGGACTACTACCAGAAGATGTACAACTTCACGCTCACGGACGAGCAGGCCCGCACCATCATCAATCCGGACTCCGCGTCCTGATACGTGACCCCGGCCTCGTCTTCCCTATCGACGAGGCCGGGGTCCCTTATGCGCTTTACTCCCGGCGTGCGTCGGGGAGAGGACATCATGAAGTCTGTGCTGACCAGGAACGGACGGCTGCGCGTGTGGGTGGTCCCCACGCTGGTCGCCCTCATCGTCGTGTGCGCGGTGGCAGCCATGCTGATAGGCCGTTTCTCCGTGTCCCTGGAGGACGTGGTCGCGGCGCTGCGCGCGAGGTTCTGGGGAGGTCCGCCGGTACCCCCACGCGTCAACTCCGTCGTTTTTGACCTGCGTGCGCCCCGCATCATCGTGGCCATCCTGATCGGCGGAGGCCTGTCGGTTGCCGGCGCCTCGTTCCAGTCGCTTTTCTCCAACCCCCTGGCCACGCCCGACACCCTGGGCGTCGCGGCGGGCACGTGCGTCGGGGCGGTCATTGCCCTGCTGCTGGACTGGAACCTGATCGGCGTTCAGGCGGCGGCCCTGGTCGCGGGCCTGGCGACGATGGCTTTCACGACGGCGATTTCGCGCACGCGCACGGGCGCCTTCAATGTCATCACGCTCGTGCTCGGCGGCGTCATCGTCTCCGCCCTGGCGAACGCGGTCCTCTCGCTCCTCAAGCTCACTGCCGACCCCACGAGCCAGCTCCCGGAGATCACCTACTGGCTGATGGGCTCCCTTGCCGCGGTTACCTACCACCAGATCGCGCTGGGCGCCCCCTTCATCATCGCGGGCGTCGTCGTCATCGTGGCGCTGCGTTGGCAGCTCAACATCCTCTCCCTCTCTGAGGACGAGGCCCGCTCAGCAGGCGTCAACGTCTCCCTCATGCGCGCGATCCTCATCGTCGCCTCGACGGTCATCACGGCCTCGGTCATTTCGATGTGCGGCCAGGTCGGCTGGGTCGGCCTGCTCGTGCCGCACTGCGCGCGCATGCTGTGCGGGCAGAACAACCGAGCGGTCATCCCCGTGTCGCTGCTGCTCGGGTCGGCTCTCATGATCGTCATCGATACCCTCGCGCGTTCCCTATCGGCCTCGGAGATCCCCATTTCGATCCTGACGGCTATCATCGGCGCACCCTTCTTTATCGTGCTGCTGCGTCGGACGGGGGGAGCGCGATGATCAGCGTTGAAAACGCGACCTTCACGTACCCGGGCGCGCCTTCCCCGATCCTGACAAACGTGTCCTTCGAGGTGCCCGAACGCTCGCTTCTGGCCATCCTGGGGCCCAACGGCGCCGGCAAGACGACGCTGCTGCGCACCATGATTGGCCTGCAGAAGTGGGACAGCGGGCGCACTCTCATCGACGGCACCCCCATTTCGTCGATGTCGACCCGGGCGCTGGGCCGCGTCCTGTCCTACGTGCCGCAGGCCCGCAACGCATCCAACGTTGCACTCACCGGCCTCGAGATGGTGATGGTCGGGCGAGCCCCTCACATGCGCACCCTCGCCCAGCCCGGAGCGCGCGAGGAGCGCATGGCCCGCGACGTCCTCGACGAGGTGGGCGCCTCCCACCTGGCCGAGATGCCCTGCGCGACCATGTCGGGCGGCCAATTCCAGATGATCCTCATCGCCCGAGCCCTCGTCGCCGACCCTCGAGTCCTCGTTCTCGACGAGCCGGAAACTGGCCTCGACTTCCGCAACCAGCTCATCGTCCTGGGACTCCTCGAGCGCCTCGTGAAGGACCGAGGCCTCGCGGTCATCATGAACACGCACTACCCGGCGCACGCCCTGCGCGTCGCGGACCAGGTCGCGCTCTTCTCCTCCACTCACGAGGCCGTGGTCGGCCCGGCATCCTCCGTCATGAACGCGGACACCCTCGCGAGCGTCTTCGGGGTCGACGTGGCGATCGGGAGCGTGGCCTTCGAGGGCGAGGAGGTGCGGGCGATCGTTCCGGTTCGTCTAAGTGGGGACATGTAGCGTTATCCCGCTGAAAACTTCTTCGTCACGATTGTGCAGGTCAGCCACATTTTTGCCTCGAGTGCGATACCGTATAAGTGTGATTCCGCATGCCTAGTCCGGGGGCAACGATGCCGGGCAGGGGCGACGGGACCATGTCGACTCCGCAGACGGGGCCGAACGGTGCCCCAGCGTTGGGGCGAACACGAAGGAGGGCCCATGGCTACCGGGACCATCAAATGGTTCAACGACGCCAAAGGCTTCGGATTCATCACTCCTGATGACGGATCCAGCGACGTCTTCGTGCACTATTCAAACATCATCGGCCAATCTGGGCGCCGCACTCTTCTAGAGGGCGAGAAGGTCGAATATGAGGCGATGGAAGGACCAAAGGGCCTCCAAGCCATGAATGTGGCACGAGCCGAGTGACACTGTGTGCCCGGGTGGAGTTCCCACTCGGGCACACTTGCATGAACTGGCACGTTCTCCACTGATCTTCACGCATGTCTTTTTCGTTGATAAAACAGGTCTTTATCAAGCTTTTACGATGCTTGTGCCATGCCTTACAAGAGCTTGCGCGGTATAGACCGAGCGGTGGAATCCGCGTAGAATTGGAGCTGCACCAAAGGGGGCGACCACGAGTCAGCCCCCTTTTTTGATGCCGTCGCCCACCCGGGCGGCACGGGCCAACAGGTCCACAAACACGCTGGCGTGCGGGGCGCGCTTCGTGCTTCCGCGCGAAGACACTCATAAGGAGAACCCCATGAACCAGATCGTCAAGGCTGAAACCGCCCCCACCATGTCCCAGGCCACCGCCTCGGCTTCCGTTCTCATCGCGCTGATCGTGGCCCTCGCTGGCCTCGGCGTGTTCGCTGCCCTGCAGACCGCTTCCGTCGCGTCGGTCGTCTTCGCGGTCGTCATCGCTCTGACCGCCCTGATCGTTTCCCCCGCTCTTCTTTCGATCGCTCGCACTCGCGCCTGAGCTTATGCGGGGCGCGTGAACGACACGCGCCCCACCCCCGCCAGCGTGACACCACGAAGGTGTCACGCTTTTTCGTTGCTTTCTTGCCCCCTCTGACACTCGTAGCACCTCCTCCCTCCCCCCGGTCTGAGTACCTCCACTCGGGCACCACCTCGTCGGCCCACCCCAGCGCCAACCATGGCCCGATGAGGAGATTTGCATATTGTGCTCTTCCCCACTAAAGTCCGTCTGTTAAGCACAACATCAAGGAGGATGTCATGAGCGTTTTTCAGATGGACACGGAAAAAGTGCGCTCCGCGGCGGACACGTTACACCAGCTCTCTGGCAACATGTCCGAGTTCAAACTTCAGAAGCCAAGCCTTTTCCTCGACTGCGGCGACGACGCTGTCTCTTCCGCCCTCGGCTACTTCACCACCATGTATCGCACCCACTCGGATGCTGCAAAACGTTGGCTCGACAAGACCTCGGGAGCGCTGCGTGACACGGCACAGGCGACCGAGGACATGGACGACGAGATCGCCGAGACCTTCAAGTCGATCTTCTCGAAGCTGTAGAAACGAGGCCATCATGAACTCACCGCTATCTGCGCTCTTTCCCAAGATCAAAGGCGACCTCGGGGGTATCTGGTCGTGCCAAAACGAAATGCGCAACCGGTCGCGAGACATTAAATCGCTGCACGACGACATCTCCGCATTGACCATCACCCTCGCAGACTGGCAAGGGGCGGCCAAAGTCGCCTTCGTCGACAGTAAGAACAAGGAATTACCCGAGCTCATCCGCTGGAGCGATGGAACCCTCCAGGCAGCAGATGCACTGAAGAATTACTACTTCAAGCTCGAGGAGGCGAAGAATACTGTCGATTCCATCCGTGGGCAGGCCGATGACCTATGGGATGAGTTTTGGGCACTTCCCCTCACGGATCCAATCGCTCGCCTGAAAGAATACGAGGCGAAGCTGGCACCGTTGAAACTGCGTTACGACGTCACCAAGGCCACTCTATCGAAAGAGGCCCTCAATACCGCTGCTTCTTTGAAAGAAGCCCTCTACTTCACTCCCGAGGACCATCAACAGATCGATATCGATGGCGATGGAAAACTGGACGACGTAGACCTCGGAGACACGCGCATGATGTCGCAACAGGAGCTCGAGGACATCCACAAGCGCCTCCAGGATCCGTCGAAGCCGCTGTTCGACATCGATCAGGGCCACATCGGTGACTGCCACCTACTGTCCACCCTAAACGCCTATAACCAGACCGAGGAGGGCCGCAAATACCTGGCGAGCCTGGTGACTCCGCACTACAACGCGCAAGGAAAGATCGACGGGTACTTCGTGGATTTCCCGGGATACGGGAGAAACGAAAAGCGCGTGTTCGTCCAGGACGTCATGCTGTATGGCGACACAGCCGGGAGAACGCCCAAGGCGGATCTCGCTTCCGTCTTCGAGAAAGCCTTTATTCAGTCCCACGAGGGAGGAACGAAGAGCATGTTCCCCCACGGAGGAGCGTCGGCGAGCTTCTCAGCAATCACCATGCAGAAAGTCTCCGGCATACCGGGGATCCCTCTCGTGGATGCTGGTATCAATCGTGGTCCCATCAAAGATGCGACCATTGCGGCGATAAACTCGGGGCATCCAGTCGTCGCCGAATCCAGTCCATTCGCTGGAGACGCGCAGGTCACCGCCGACGGTAGTCAACAGCAAATTACGATCGCTTCCAGCCACGTCTACACGGTGGCCGCGGCAGACGAGAACGGCGTCACCCTCATCAACCCGTGGGGCCACAACAATCGCAGCGGCGGCGCTAAAGGCAGCACGGGAGCGACCTTCACGATGAGCTGGGAAGAGTTCTACGCCAACTATGGCGATGTCACCGTGGGGTTCATCCCATGAGTATCAGACCCGCGCGCATCCGCGCCCTCGTCGTGGCCGTCCTCGTCCTAGCCTTCGCCATCCCCTGGACCTACGCACACATCGCCTACGCCTGGGACTGGAAAGAAAAAACCGAGGGTGACGCCTGCACCGGCAAGTACTACCTGACCCCATACGACAAGCAACGATCCTTAGAACTGGGAACCATCTCCGATGGACGCACCGTCTTGGTCAGCATCTCCGGAGAAGTCTCCATGGGACGCCAGCTCGGTTCCTTCGGGCTGTCAGCATTCGACGACAACGACCACTCCGAATTCCTCGGAGGCGCTAAGGACCTACACCGCGGCGACAGCGCCACCATCGAGGGGGTCGGCACCTTCACCCTGAAGGAAGCCCACTCAGACATCGTCTGGTTCACCCCCAATCCAGGAAAAGCGACATTCTGCTTTGACCCAGACCCCACATTCACCAAGCGGAATTACCCATAACAAACTCGCGGATGACACCGACCATCACCACAGAAGCACACCCATGAGCATCAGACCCGCACGCATTCGCGCCATCATCGTGGCCGTCCTCGTCCTGGCCTTCGTCATCCCCTGGACCTACGCACACATCGCCTACGCCTGGCCCTGGAAAGAAAAAACCGAGGGCGAGGCCTGCACCGGCAAGTACTACCTCACCCCATACGACAAGCAACGATCCATTTTCCTAGGCATTCTCTCCGACGGGCGAAAGGTTCGCATGGGCAGCACGGGGGAAGTTTCCATGGGACGCGAAATCGCCTCTTTCGGTATTTCCGCTACCAGCGACGACGAATCCTACGACATACTCGGCCGGGCAGATGGCCTCCATCGGGGCGACAGCGCCACCATCGAGGGGGTCGGCACTTTCACCTTGAAGGAGGCCCACTCCGACATCGTCTGGTTCACCCCCAACCCAGGAAAAGCAACATTCTGCTTCAACCCAGACCCCACATTCACGTTGAACAACTTCGCGCAACAAGGCCACTAACGACACCCGTTCCCCACGGAGCACACCCATGAGCAACAGACCCGCACGCGTCCGCGCCATCATCGTGGCCGTCCTCGTCCTGGCCTTCGTCATCCCCTGGACCTACGCACACATCGCCTACGCCTGGCCCTGGAAACGATTCCAAACAGGCACCCTCATTTCCTGCGACAGCCAATACTCCATTACCTTTAATCCGCGCCAGTCCGCGCCTCCTTTAGGTTTCCTGCCGGACGGAACCCCCATATTCTTCGGCTCCACGGGAAGAATCAACATGGGAGTTGAGTCTGCCGGAATGTCCCTAACATCGCAGAGCAATAGCCATTTCAAGGTCTTTGCCCGGGTCTCACAGCTCCACTTAGGAGAATCTACGACCATCGAGGGGGTCGGCACCTTCACCCTCTCACGCGCCCACTCCGGCATCGTCTGGTTCACCCCCAATCCCGGTGGAGCGACATTCTGCTTCACACCAGACCCGACGTTTACCGTAAACCCCTACTTCTGACAGCATGCTGGCAGCCACAATCACTACGGAACCACACCCATGAGCAACAGACCCGCACGCGTCCGCGCCATCGTTGTGGCCGTCCTCGTCCTGGCCTTCGTCATCCCCTGGACCTACGCACACATCGCCTACGCCTGGTCCTGGAAAGAAAAATCCACAGGCGAAGCCTGCACCGGCAACTACTACCTCACCCCATACGACAAGCAACGATCCATGAAATTGGGAACCATCCCCGATGGACGCGCCGTCTACATCAGCATCTCCGGAGAAGTCTCCGAGGGACGCCAGCTCGGTTCCTTCGGCCTGTCAGCACGCACCGACAAAGAACACTACGAATTCCTCGGAGGCGCTGTGGATCTCCACCGCGGCGACAGCACCACCATCGAGGGGGTCGGCACCTTCACTCTGAAGGAAGCCCACTCAGACATCGTCTGGTTCACCCCCAATCCAGGAAAAGCAACATTCTGCTTTGACCCAGACCCCACATTCACCGTCCATGATGAGCCCTAACAAAATCACGGATGACACCGACCATCACCCGTCGGTCGCTCCGGCCGGTCTCGCCGCCCCCTCGCGCTGTCACATCGTGACTTGCCAATGTATTTCAAAAGTGAAATACTGCAACGTTCACTCCCATCGGTGAAAGGTATCAACGATGTCCACCCCGAACTACGGCGGCCAGCCCGGCCCCAACGGTCAGTTCCAGGGTCAGGCGCCCCAGCCCGGCGCCTACAACCCCCAGTACCAGGGGCAGGCCCCCCAGCCCGGCACCTACAACCCCCAGTTCCAGGGGCAGGCCCCCCAGCCCGGCGCCTACAACCCCCAGTTCCAGGGGCAGGCCCCCCAGCAGGGCGCAAAGAAGAGCCGCGGCAAGATGGCAGCCATCATCTCGGTGATCGTCGTTGCTGTCCTCGTCGTCATCGGCGGCGGTGCCTTCGCGCTCACCCGCTTCCTCCCCGGCGCCGGCGGTTTCGCCACCCCCAATGCGCTGGCCAAGTCCGTTAGCTCGGCCTTCGACTCCAACAAGCTGGCAAACCTCGCTCCCGCTCTGGCTCCCTCTGAGCTCGAGGCAGCGACGCTCTGGCAGAAGGACTACAGGGCGAACGGCAAGGCCGACTGGACGAAGCTGATGAGCCCCGAGGCCATGGCCGACTACATTGGCCAGATCGACATCAGCAAGTCCACCATCGAGCACACCGTCGACGAGAAGTCGGAGAACCTCAGCCTCATCACGATCACGAAGTGGGAGGGCGAGATCACGGTCAAGCCCGAGCTGGCTGACAAGTTCCGCGAGTACTACGAGAAGGCCAAGGGCGACAAGCTCACGGCCGACGAGTCCAAGATGTTCGACGACCTCAAGCGCGAGATCTCTGAGGAGCCCAACTACTCGGGCAACATTCTGCAGCGCCTCTTCAACACGGACAAACTCACGCTCGTGTCCGTCAAGGAAGGCGGCAAGTGGTACATTTCGCCCGTCATGACCATGGCGGAGCAGATGGTGTCGTACAGCTCGGTCACCCCGAACTACGGCGCTGACTTCACCAACGTCGAGGGCGCGAAGTCTCCCGAAGAGGCCGTCTCGGGCATGGTTGATGCCCTGCGTAACGGTGCCGGTATGGGCGATAAGGACTTCTACCGATTCCTCGACCTGCCCGAGCGTCGTGTCGCCGCGGTCTACGGCGGCTCCGGCTCGACCGGTGGCGTCGGCGACAGCATCCAGGTGAACTGGGGACTGACGTCCACGAAGGTGAGCGGTGGAGCTGTCGTCAACTTCGGCACGACGTCCATCACCTTCGATGGCAACTACAAAGTCGAGTTCAATAACGACACTGTGACCTACAGCTACGCCGACTCTGGCTCCGGCTACAACTCTCGATACGCGAGCCCCAATCCCCAGAGCCAGACCGTCCGCTTCACGGAGGGCCTGGTCAACCCCGAGCGCCTCGGCGTTTTCGCGGTGCAGGATAACACCGGCTGGCACGTGTCTTTCATCAGCACGATCGGTAACCTGACCCTGCTGGAGGCGACGGATGCCGCGGTCAACGAGGCTGTTAACGGCATGAGCAGCTCCTTCGGCTCCGGCTCCAGCGTCTCGACCAACGAGCTGCGCGACTTGGCAACGACCAACAAGCCGGTCGGCGCCATGCTGGTCATCGTGTGGAACTTCATGAAGAGCTCCAACTGACGAATCACCGCGTCTAACGGCGCACATCGAGGGGTGGGAATCCGGCAAGGGTTCCCCCCCCTCCTCGTTGCCAGCGCGGGCTACGCGACGCGGTCGATCACTCCGGATGGGCCGCAGCAGCAGCCTGTGCGGCGGTCGGAGCTGCGGCGGCGATAGTCTCCAGCTCCGCCTCGCCGTGAGCGCCGGACACGAACCACACCTCGTACACCGAGGGCGGCAGGGCCACGCCCGAGGACAGGAACGAGTGGAAGAAGGGGGCGTAGCGCCACGCCTCCTGGGCGCGCGCCTGGTCGTAGTCGTACACGCCCGAGGAGGCCGCGGCCTCGCCGAACATGACGGAGAACAGGGATCCCGTGCGCTGGACGCGGTGGGCGACGCCGGCAGCGCTGAGCGCGTCCGACACGATCGTACTGATCTCCTGCGCCGAGGCGTTCACGCGGTCGTACACGCCCTGATCAGCCAGTTCGAGGGTACGCAGGCCGGCGACTGTCGCCAGCGGGTTACCCGAGAGCGTGCCCGCCTGGTAAACGGGGCCCAGGGGAGCCAACAGGTCCATGACGTCCGCACGCCCGGCAACGGCCGCCAAGGGCATGCCGCCGCCCACGACCTTGCCG
>CALBAF010000253.1 GCA_937926415.1 uncultured Actinomyces sp. | reverse complement strand
GGGAGCTGGCAGCATCCGCGTGAACGGATCCGCCGCGCTCGGGCACGTATGCGATATGCATCGGCAACACAAGCGCAACGGAGTGCGTCGAAATAAAACGACCCGACACGAATCTTCCTTCCTTCGAGCACGCGCTACCGCCAGGCGGGCCACGGCCTCGTCAATGATTGCAGGGAGCCTACTGCTCGGTCACGACCGGGACGATCATAGGACGACAACGCAAGCGTCGCGCGACCCAGCGCCCGATCACGCGGCGCATCGCCTGCTGCAGGACGTAGGGGTCCTGCCCGCCGGGAGCAGCCGCGTCCTTGAGCGCCTGCGTGACGTCGGGGAGGATCTCGTCGAAGACCGAATCGTCCTCGGCCATGCCGATCGCGCGGATCTCCGGGCCGGCCAGGACCATCCCCGAGTCGTGCTCGACGACCGCGAAAATCGAGATGAATCCCTCCGAGCCCAGGGTACGGCGCGTCTCCAGCTCGTCCTCGGAGATCTCTCCGATCGAGCGGCCATCCACGTACACGTACTCGCAGGGCACGATGCCCGACACGCGCGCGACGCCGTCCTTAAGGTCGACGGTCACGCCATCCTCGGCCAGGACCACGTTCTGCGGGTCGATGCCCGTCTTGACGGCCAGCTGACCGTTGCCCACCAGGTGACGGACCTCGCCGTGGATGGGCATGACGTTCTTGGGCTGAACGATGTTGTAGCAGTAGATGAGCTCACCGGCGCTCGCGTGACCGGACACGTGCACCTTCGCGTTCTCCTTGGAGACGACGCGCGCACCCAGGCGGGTCAGGTCGTTGATAACGCGGTACACGGAGTTTTCGTTGCCCGGGATCAGCGAGGAGGCCAGCACGACCATGTCGCCCGGCTCGATTCGAACCGTGCGGTGCGATCCCACCGACATGCGCGACAGGGCCGCCATCGGCTCACCCTGCGAACCGGTCGCCATGTAGACGCGCTGGGAGGGCGGCAGCTCACCGATGTCCTTGAGGTCCACGATGATGCCCTGGGGGATCGACAGGTAGCCCTTTTCCTCCGCGATGCGCATGTTGCGCTCCATGGAGCGGCCCACGAAGGCCACGCGACGCCCGTGGTGGGCGGCGGCGTTGATGACCTGCTGGACGCGGTGCACGTGCGAGGCGAAGGAGGCGACGACGATCTGGCCGGTGGCCTCGCCGAACACCTGGTCGAGGACAGGGCCGATCTCGCGCTCGGGGGTAATGAATCCGGGCACCAGGGCGTTCGTGGAGTCCACCATGAACAGGTCGACGCCCTCCTCGCCCATGCGGGCAAACGCACGCAGGTCGGTGAGGCGGCGGTCCAGCGGCAGCTGATCCATCTTGAAATCGCCCGTGATGAGGACGTTGCCCGCATCCGTACGGACGAAGACCGCGAGCGCGTCGGGGATCGAGTGGGTGACGGAGACGAACTCGAGGTCGAAGGGGCCGACGTTCAAGCGGTCACCCTCGGCGACGACGTTGAGGCTCGGGTCGGGCAGGCGGTGTTCGCGCAGCTTGGGGGCAACGAAGGCCAGGGTCAGGTCAGAGCCGTAGACCGGGATGTCGCTGCGCAGCTTGAACAGGTAGGGCACGGCACCGATGTGGTCCTCGTGGCCGTGGGTCAGGACGAGGCCGACGACGTCGTCCATGCGCTCTTCAATCCAGGAGAAATCCGGCAGGATCAGGTCGACGCCGGGCTGGCTCTCCTCGGGGAAGAGGACGCCACAGTCCACGACCAGGAGCTTGCCCCGGTACTCGAGGACGTTCATGTTGCGGCCGACCTCGCCGAGACCTCCCAGCGGGATCACTCGCAGTGCGCCATCTTCCAGGGGCGCGGGTTCGCTGAGGTTCTCGTACAAAGACTTCATGGTGCCAGTCTGCCACGTTGGCGCGGCTTTGCCCGCATCGGGAGACATGTTGGGCAGGTCGGCCCCCTCACATTTGAGGCGTTCGGGGGCCGGTGAGCCGTTAGCTCTCGCGCAGGTGGCCGTCCTCCATGACGTAGCTTCGGTCCGCGAAGCGCTGGGCCTCGGCCTCGTGCGAGACGACGAGGACGGCGGCTCCCCGCTCGGCGGAGTCACGCAGGAGGGTGAGGACGGCGATAGCGTTCGCATGATCGAGGCCGGCGGTCGGCTCGTCCGCGAGGACGATCGAGGGGTCCATGAGCAGGGCGCGCGCGATAGCCATGCGTCGTAGCTCTCCGCCCGACAGTTCGTTGGGCTTCGCTTCTGCGAGGTCGGTGAGCCCGACCGTGGCCAGCAGCTCTCGGGCGCGCTCGATGGGCGCTTCATCCTTGCTGTAGAGGACCGAGGGAAGCAGCACGTTGTCAAGGACTGTCAGGGCGCGCAGGGCGGTGTGTCCCTGGGGGACGAGGCCGATGCGCTCGTTGCGCAGACGCGAGAGTTCCTCGTCGCGCAGCGAGTACAGGTCCGTGCCGTCGATGCGCACACTGCCGGCGGTGGGGGTGAGCATGCCCGCGAGCATGTTCGCCAGGGTGCTCTTTCCGCTGCCGGAGTGCCCGGAGACGACGGTCAGTTGGCGTTCCTCCAGGCCGATATCCAGCGGGTGGACGGCGGTGAAGACGCGCTTGCCCCCGCGGGCTCGGGCAAATTCTTTCGTCAGTCCCGTTGCCTCGATGATCATGTCACTCCCCTTCCTTCAGGGCCACACTGGCGTCCATTGTCGTCACGTACCGAACCGCGATCCACGAGGAGACCAGGGCGACGACGCCCACCGACGCCAGCGCCGCGAGCGCGAGCAGCGCCATCACGGATGCGGATGGGACAAGGAATCCCCCTCCCAGGCTCTGGCGCACGAGACCGGCAAAGGACACGATGAGGACGCCCGACACGACGATGCCAGCGGCGCCGCCGAGCATGTTGACCACGAGCGCCTCGCGGATGATGATGCGCGAGATCATGCGACGGTGCGCACCCGCGGCGACGAGGGTGGCGAACTCTCGCCTGCGTTCGGCGATCATCAGCACAAACATGAGGGTGATCATGAGCAGGCCGGCGCCCCACGCGACCGCGATGAGGGTGGTGACCGTACGGGAGGTCGCCTCCAGTGATTGCGCGATGCCGCTGACAAGCTTTGTCGACGTGGCGACCGAGACGCCGGGAACCTGCTGGCGGATCTGGGCGGCCACGGCCTCGGCGTCGTATCCGGGCGCGACCTTGACCATGACCGAGGAGATGATGCGGTCGGTCTCGAGCGTCGAATACTTGTTGAGTCCCTTGCGTAGAGAGGAGTCGATGACCTTCTTCGCGGTCTCGAAGTTCATGTAGACCGCGTTGTCGAGGGTCGATCCGGTCGGGTCGAATTGGCCGACGACCCGCAGGGTGTTGTCGAAAAGCTGGAAGTTGTCCGGATCGTTGGCGAGCACGTTGGCGCCGACGATTACCTCGTCCTCGCCCAGCTGTGTCTTCCCGACAGCGTCACTCATCCACGGCTGGATCGTGAAGTCTGTGGCCGGATCGTAGGCGATCACCTGGTAGCGGCCCGAGCAGCAGCTCGCCCTCGCCGAGGCCAGGAAGAGCTGGGGGGAGGCGGCTTCGACACCGTCGACGGCGGCGACGGCCTCGCGCGTGGCCACGTCCATGTAGAAGTACGAGGGTTCGGCGTTGACGAGGAAGGTCTGCGCATCGAAGTCGGTGTCGGCGTCAGCGGGGGTCACCATGATGTCGGCTCCGAGACGCGACTGGGCCGTACGCAGGCCGTGTTCGATGCCTTGGACCACCAGCGTTCCACCGAAGATCGTCATCGTCATGAGCATGGAGAAGAGGATCAGGGTCCCCGTCCGCACGGGGTACCCGCGCAGGTTCATCCATGGAAGTCGCGAGAGCGACAGCATTGCGTCATTCCTCCTTAACCGTTGTCCCTAGACCAGGACCATTTTCTGCCCCGTGGCCACGCGCCTGACCCGGGCGAGGGCAAGACGAGTTCCGCCGACACCAACGCAGGCGACGGCGCCTATCGATAGGACCGCGAGGGACAGCGACGTCGCGGGGGCAGCGAGGACCTCGACGAGGCTCCCATCCCCCACGAATGGTACGACGAGGCCTGCGAGGCATACTCCCGCGAGCGCGCCGAGGGCGTGGAGCAGCGCCGATTCGCCCATCATGACCCGACTGACGACGGACCGCGATGCCCCGATCGAGCGCCACACGGAGATTTCTTGGATCCGTTCGTTCATGAGGCTCACCTGCACGATGATGAGGGCGCCCAGCAGGACGAGCCACGTGACGCCCAGGACTGCGATCGCAACCCCGCGGTGCGCGCGTATATCCGCAGCAGCACCGCTGAGCGCCTCGCTGGCGCGCACCGCGCTCACCTTACGCACGTAGAGGTTAATCCAGTTGGTGACGCTCTCGATGGCGTCGGAGTCCGAGGCACGCACGAGCGCCGCGGAGTAGTCGGTACTCGGATCGAGGGACACATCGATGTCCTCCCCCGCCGCACGAGCGTCGACCATCATGTCCGACAGCGTATCCATACTGACGAACACGGCGTGATCCAGCTCCGAGCCGGTGGCGAGCAGGTGAGCACCAATCGGGCGCTCCTGGCCGAAGACCGACAGCGACTGTCCGTCTCCGCCCGGGACGGAGCTTCCAACCACGACGCTCCCGTGGGGCAGCGAGGCGTGCTCCCCTTCCTGCATCCACGGTCCCAACACGAAGTCCGTCTCGGGCTGAAAGCCGACGATCCACCGAGCCGACCCATCGGCGAGCGTCTCGGACACGTAGAGCTGATAGGAAACGGCGGCGATATCCTCGTTGGCGGACATGCGCGCCAGGGCCGAGCGCGGCTGGTGACATCCCACGGGCGTCCCGAGCATGAGGAGGCGTTTCTTCTCCACCTGGTTCAGGCAGCGCGTCGGGTAGACGACGAGGTCCGCGCCGAGCCTGCGCTCAGCGAGGGTGAGCTCCGCGCGCATCGCACCGACGAGGATGAACCCACCGAACACGCAGGCTGCCTGCGCAAGCGCGAGGATGGCGATAACAAGGGAACGGACGGGATGCGCGCGGATGGTCATGAGGGGAACGCGACGCAGGTTCAGCGCGTGACTCATCGGATCCCCTCACCGCCTCCTTCGACGCTGATCCACAACGCGGGACGCACCCCGTACTGCAGGTCAACGTTCGCGCCGCTGAGCGAGGGGGTGCCCGACGCATCGACGAATTGCGTCGCGAAACCGTATGTTCCGGGAGAGCGCAGCCACCAGTCTGCCATACCGTCCTCGCTGACGCTCAGGGGCCCTGCGGCCGCGTGCTCGCTCGCGAGGGCTGCGCCGATGTCGCTGCGCGCGGCGGGGGTGTTCAGGTAGACGACGCTCTCGGTCTCGCTCAGCGCGAAGACCCGATCATCGGTCGCGGCTCCACCACTGGCACCGGTGATGGACTGATCCGCGTTGTCGTTGTGGACCATCTGAATGAGGCCGCGCTGATCAGCGGTGAACGCGCCGTCGTAGAAGTCCGCGTTCATCCACGCGCGCAGGTCGGAGTTTTCCCACGTGACCTCCTCGAAGGGCACGTGGTGGTACTGGCGCACCTCGAGGACGTCTGCGCTCAGGAGGAGGAGTTGGCCGTCGATACGTTCAAGGACGATCCACTGAATCGGCTCGGGCCCATTGCCAGCATCGCCGTCTTGCTCGTAGGTCCCAAACTCGACGATATCGCCCTTGGATGCGAAGCGGTACGGCAGCGCCGGATCGGCCTCGACGAGGGCTCGCGCGCGCTGCGCGGCGTCGCCGTACCGACCCAGCGCGTGGAAGATCTCGTACGCGCCCTGGGCATCCCCGGCCTCGTCTAGGGCGACGGCCTCGCGGTAGCGCACCGCGTTGCGCACGACGACGGCGAGGGCGACGACGAGAGATAGCACGAGGGCAACCGCGGCGACGCGCACGGTTTTCCGACGAAGTAGGGCCCTCACGCCGCCATTGTCTCCCATCTGGGGCGATACGTCAGGCGGAGGGCTTCGAGTCCTTCTTGAAGGTCGCCACCAGCGCCCCGATGCCGCTGCCGGCGACCAGGACGCTCATGATGCGCACAAAGGGCTGGAAAACGGTGTGGCAGCGCATCGTCTTCATCGCGCACAGCGGGCAGATGCCGCCGGGGATAAAGAAAACGACGACGCTGGCGATAACCGCGAGGGCCAGCAGGACAAGGCGCGCGGGCTTGTTCTTGACGAGGGAGGAGGCGCCGTACAGCGCGATGAGGCCGACGGCACTGCCGGCCACCATGTTCTGGCACTGGTGGCAGTGCATCCACGATCCGTCGGCACGCTGCTCACATGCGGAAAAGACGGTCACCCCTCCTGCGAGCAGCAGGGCGCTGAGAGCGGCGGGAACCAGGGGAATGATGACGTCCTTCTTTGCCACGATATCTATTCCTTCGAGCCAACGATCAGTGTTGATGAACTTTACTTAGGTATATTAAGCCTAACTTTCAGTGATTGTCAACGATCGGTGACCCCGCCACGGCGCCGCGAACAGCCCAGAAAATACAACTCACCCCCGCCGGGTCTCGACGGGGGCGAGGCGTCTCAGAGCAGGCCAGCGGTGCACAGGGCCCGACGCAGCGCCGAGACCTCGTCGTCGCTGATGCCCATCATCGGCAGGCGCACAGCCGGGCTGTCGATGACGCCCTGGAGCCACAGCGCATACTTGGCCATGACCGCGCCCTGTCCGCCGCCCATGATGGCGTGCACGAGGGGACGCAGAGAGTAAGACAGCTCGCGAGCCTCCCACACCTGGTCGGTGTCAAGCAGCTCGATCATGCGGCGGTACTGGGCCGAGGCCACGTGCGCGACCACGGAAATGAAGCCCGAGGCACCGCCCGTCATCCACGCGAAGTTCAGGCCGTCGTCGCCCGAGTAGTACTCCAGGCCCGTGCGGTGCATGCGCTCCACGCCGGTCTCCACGTCACCCGTCGCGTCCTTCACGCCCAGGATGCGCGGGTGCTGGGCCAAAATGTCGAGGGTCGCGTCAGAGAACGCGATGCCCGTGCGTCCCGGGATGTCGTAGAGCATGACGGGCAGGTCGGTCGCGTCCGTCACCGCGCGCACGTGGGCGCGCAGGCCCTCCTGGGAGGGGCGGTTGTAGTACGGGGAGACGATCATGATGCCGTCGGCGCCATGCTCCTGAGCACCCTCGCCGATGCGCACCGCGTGGGCAGTGTCGTTCGAGCAGGCGCCACACAGGATGAACGCGCGATCCCCCACGGCCTCACGGACCGCATCCGTCAGGTCGTTCTTCTCCGGCTGGTGAGTCGTCGGCGACTCGCCCGTCGTACCGGACAGCAGGATCGTGTCGCACCCGTCGTCGACCAGCTTAATCGCCAGGCGCTGCGCGGAGGGCAGATCGATCTCGCCGGTGTCGGTCATCGGCGTGACCATGGCGGCCGCAAGGGATCCGAAGCGGCGGGGAGGAATGTTACTCATGCGTTCCATGATACGCACGCCCCCTCGCAATGGGCGCACTGCGTCCCCGAGGTGGACAGCGCCCACGCAGGCACCCGCGTGGCGTCGCTCGCGCCGTGGGTCCTTAGTCGCGCTCGGCCCACCACATGT
>CALBAF010000252.1 GCA_937926415.1 uncultured Actinomyces sp. | reverse complement strand
GGCGGGAGCCTCCGCCTTGGGGGCGGCGGGCTTCTTCGCAGCGGGCTTGGGGGCCTTGGCGGCGGGCTTGGCGTCCGCCTTCTTGGTCTTGGGGGCCGTCGCGAACTTCTCGCGCATCTGCCGCACAACGGGCGGCTCGAGCGAGGACGACGACGACTTGACGAATTCACCTGCTTCCTTCAGGTGACCCATCAGTTCTTTGCTGGTGATTCCGAGCTCTTTGGCGAGCTCGTGGACACGCAACTTTGCCACATTTCTCCATTCCGGAAGCGCCTCCGGTCCGGAGACGCCTTACTGATATTGCTGGCAGCTCATCGCTGGGTACTCATCGGGTGCCCATCAGCTTCCAACCCGCTTCCATTTTCTCGGCGTTGATGGCGCGTGGCCATCACTGGTGGTTGATCAACTCCTCCACGTCGTCCCACACGCTGTCCGGAACGTTTCCCGTTCGGAACGAGCGCGAGAGGCCGCGCCTGGCTCGGGCTTTGCGGAAACACCCCGCATCGGGGTGAATCCAAGCTCCTCGGCCTGGAAGAGTGGCCGTCCGGTCGAGACGAATCGAACCGTCCGGCGAGCGAACGATCCGCACGAGCGCGGATCGATGCGCGTGTGCGCCGCATCCAATGCAGGTGCGCTGGGGCCCACGGGTGGGCACTGGCGGCACAGAATACGACACAATCCCCTAGCTTAGTCCAGCTAAGGGATTGCTCGTCTCAGATTCTATGAGCGACTTGTCACGTCGTCGGGGGTGGAGACGCGCGAGGCGATCGCGTCGTCGCCGGTCTCCGTGTCGGCGTGGATGTCGATGTGGTAGTTCGTCAGGCGCGCTGCGAGGCGAGCGTTCTGGCCCTCCTTGCCGATGGCGAGGGAGAGCTGGAAGTCCGGGACGATGGCCGTCGCGGTGCGGTTGTCCACGGAGTGGACGACAACGCGGGTGACGCGGGCCGGCGACAGCGAGTTGGCGACGAAGCGCGCCGGATCGTCGGAGTAGTCGACGATGTCGATCTTCTCACCGCCCAGCTCGGCCATCACGGAGCGCACGCGCGCACCCATCGGGCCGATGCAAGCACCCTTGGCGTTGATGCCTTCGCGGGTGGCGGCCACGGCGATCTTGGTGCGGTGGCCGGCCTCGCGGGCGATGGCCTTAATCTTGACGAGGCCCTGCTGGATTTCGGGAACCTCGCGCTGGAAGAGGCCGGCGACGAGGTTGGGGTGGGTGCGCGACAGGGTGATGCGCGGGCCGCGCTCGGTTCGCTCGACGCCCACGACGTAGGCGCGGATGCGGTCACCGTGACGGTAGGACTCGCCGGGGACCTTTTCGCCGTCTGGCAGGACGGCCTCGAAGTCGTCGGAGACCTGAACCATGGTGGGGCGGCCGGGGCGCGGGGCCTGGACGGTGCCCGTGATGATCTGGCCTTCACGGCCGGCGAAGTCACCGAAGACGCGCTGGTCGTCGGCGTCGCGCAGGCGCTGCATGATGACGGAGCGCGCGGTCGACTGGGCGATGCGCCCGAAGTTCTTCGGGGTGTCGTCGAACTCGCCGATCGGGTTGCCGTCCTCGTCCTCGTCCATAGCCATGACGGTGACGCGTCCGGTCTTCTTGTCGATTTCGATGCGGGCCTGGGAGATGGCGCCGGGCAGGTTGTGGTACGCCTTGAGCAGCGCCTCTTCGATGGCGTCGACGAGGGTTTCGAGGCTGACGCCCTTCTCGTTTTCCACCATCCGCAGAGCGGTCATATCGATTTCCATGGTCTCCTACTTCCCCGTTCCAAAGTCGACGCGGGAGCGCGCCTTCCTCATGTCCTGGTTACCCATGGTAATCGATCTGACGCGGTTGGTGGTCGTTGCGATTGTCTCGCCCACGTCACGTTCATCCACAACGCGCGTCGGACAAGCAGACGCCTCGGCCACGCTGGGGAACGGGCGAGGCGTCTGCGAACGGGCGAACGAGCGCCCGCTGGGTACTTTTCTACGGCAGGAAGGCGTTCGTCCAAGCTCCCGCCAGATCATCAACCGAGCTGCCTTCTTCGAGCCAGCCGCCCTTTTCCATCCATTCCGTGTAGGAAGTCACGAGATCCTCTTGAATCTCACCCCAGCGTCCGGAGGGAGTGAACCAGGAGTCACGAATTGCCCGCAGCGAGGCACGCAGTACCTCGGGGCGAACGTGGCACATGGGCCACGTCATCGCTTCGACGGCGCTGTCCTCGTCCTCCATTGCCTCCCGGTAGCCGACACTCGCAGCGGCGAGGAACGTACGGACGAATTCGGGATTACGTTCCAGGGTGTCCTCGCGCACCGACAGGAAGTAGGAGTGATGAGGTGCGACCCCCACCGAGTCGAATTCGAGGACGACCACCTCATCGAGAGGAGTATTTCCTTGGAAGGGTTCCCACGCACGAACGTTCATAACGGCGTCGTAGAGCCCCTGCTCGACGGAGCGAACATCGGGCTCCCAGTTGCCAGGGTCCGCGAAGCGAATCAGGGTGGGGTCTCCCCCGTCCGCGGCCACCGCCTCGCGCACTTCGTGAATGAGGCGAGCAACAGGCGGGACGGCAACGGTCTTTCCTTCAAGGTCCGCGAAGCGCGAGATCCCAGTCTCGGGCGTTGTAATCACCGCTCCCAGCTGACGCTGATTGAGCGTTGCGACGGCGACGAAAGGCACGCCAGCGGACCGCGACTGTAGAACGTGTCCCAGGCGCAGGGAGGCGACATCGTATTCGCCGCGCGCGAGCATCGCGGGCGCCCCTCCCCTGTCGTAACCGTCGGAGATTAGTTCGACGTCGAGGCCCGCCCGCGCGAAGCCCCCGTTGCGCCTGGCCAGGAAGAGGCCGGCATGGTTGGGCCACGGGTGTACATATTCGAGCATTACTCGTGTGACTGGCATGGTATTCCTTCGTGTTCAGTGCGCGCGTGAGTGTTGGTAAGAGCGTCTTCCACGCGGGCGCACAGGGCGTGGAATCGCTCCAGTCGTCGGGTACCGCGCCCGCGAGGGTGCGGTAGATCAATCGGGATGATGTCTGTGATATGCCCGGGCCGCACGCTCATGACATGGACGGTGTCGGCAAGTTGAACGGCTTCCCGGATGTCGTGGGTGACGATGATGGTCGTGCGCGATTCCTCGTCGAGGATGCCCGCGAGCCAGTCGCACACGTCTGCCCGAGTGAGGGCGTCGAGAGCTCCGAAGGGTTCATCAAGCAGGATCGCGCTGGCCGGGGTGAGCATCGTACGAGCGAAAGCAACACGGGCACGCATTCCTCCGGACAGTTCATCGGGCCGGTGGGAGGAAAATGAGCCGAGTGCCAGCCCCTCGAGGGCGGCTTGCGCCTGCGCGCGAGCGTCCCGTTTCAGGCCTCCCGCCAGGACGAGAGGCAGAGCCACGTTGTCGCGAACACTGAGCCAAGGCACGAGCGAGTCCGATTGCGGCATGAGGGCGCAGGACATAGAACTGTTCATCTGCGCGTGGTCGAGCGCGTGGTCTGCCTGCTCGAGTCCCGCCGTAATACGGATGAGTGTGCTCTTGCCGCATCCGGAGGGACCGACGACGGCCGCTATCTTCCCCTCCGTTACCGCCAGGCTCGCACGCTCAAGCGCTCGCACGTTCCCCCGCGAGGAGCGGTAGGTTTTCGACACGTCAGCGATGTCGATGCGTCCGGGAACGACGCTCCGACTCCCCTTCGTCCGCCTCCAGGGAGAGGGCAGCGAGCGCCGGGATGTCACCGCCTCCGCAGCGGCTACGAGTGCGTAGAGCAGGAGTGTCATCAGAACGAGGACGCCGGCTCCGGCAAATACGAGGTCGGTGCGAAATGACGATTGCGCGCTCAGGAGGAAGACGCCAAGTCCACGTTTGGCGCCCATGAACTCGGCCGTTGCAGCCGATGCGAAAGCGTAGGTAGCCGCGATGCGGATACCCGAGAACAGGTGCGTGTGCGCCCAGGGCAGTCGCGCATGGATGAGGATCCACAGACGTGAGGCACCGGCGACGGCGAGCGGGTCGGTGAGGGAGCTTGGCACACGCCCGAGACCGCGCAGCAAGGCAATGGCCACGGGGAAGGCGGTGAACACCGCGACGACCACAATTTTCGAGGCCATGGTGAAGCCCATCCAGATCACCATGAGGGGTGCGATCGCCACCAGGGGGATTGTCTGGGAGATAACCAGGATTGGCATGGCAACATGGGAGACGCGGGGCCAGAGCGACGTGGTGAAAGCGATGATGACTCCCACAGCGATTCCGACGAGCATGCCCGCGATCCCTTCGATGCCCGTCGCCCACGCAGCCGCTCTGAGTGACGGCCAGCTGGCCATTGCCGAGGTAACGATGGTGGTGGGAGCCGGCAGGATCCGCTCTGGCAGGCCAGACCAGGCGTGGAGAATCTGCCACGCTGTGACGACCACACCCAGGGAGGCGAGTGCCCAGGCTGAGCGCACAACGTTGTCGCGCGTGCGCCCAGCCTCCGAGCTTGGTCTACTCGAGGAGATCATTGGTCACCATGTCTGCGCCGCGCAGGCCGGCGGATGCGGGCTTCCCGTTGGCGTCTTCGAGGAGGCCTGCTCCCTCCAGGTAGTCGATGTAACGCTGCCAACGATCAACGTCGCCGTGACCGACGCTGCCAGCTGAGTCCTTCCAGTACTGCGATGAGAGCAGCTCCTGGCTCCTGGTGGCCAATTCGCGATCGATGGCGGCGTCGGGATTGGCATTCAACAGTGCGTCTACGGCACCGGACGGATCGGAGATGGCATCCTTGTATCCGCGTTGAGTCGCCTGGATGAATCGCTTTGCGAGGTCGGAGTGGTCTCGCAGGTATGCGGGAGTTGTTACCAGACCAAGCTCGGCGGGCGTCGTCTCAACACCGTAGTCAGCGGGCATGAACCACTTGACGGGGGTTCCGGCGAGGTCCGCCTCGATCCCTTCCCACGTTGTGAGGCCTTCGGCATAGTCTGCCGTACCGTTGTAGACGGCTGCGTAGGCGCTGGTTCCGAGCAGCGCGGTCTCCACATTTCCTTGTCCGCCGTCGTTGCGGATCATAGTTTGTACCTTCGCGACGCCTTCGGCTGCACCCCAGGTTGCAAAGAGTTTTCCGTCAAGGTCGGCGGGCCTCGTGATGTCCGAGTTGTCTGCGCGCACTGCGATGCCCTGCGAGGACTCTTGCTGGAGGTTGAAGACCATGGTCATGTCGTCACCGCGCGCTTTGCCGGCGATGACGGAGTAGGCTCCTTCGAAGGCGAAGTCGGCTCCTCCGCCCAGGAGAACTGACGCGGACCCCGCTTCGGAGTAGGGCAGAATCTCAACGTCAATGCCCGCCTGCTCGTAGTAGCCGCGGGCCATGGCCAAGTAGACGCCGGAATGGTTTGTGTTCGGCGTCCAGTCCAGGACGACACTCACTGTTTCCCGAGCATGCTCGCTCTGTGAGGTCGTTGCGGTGTCTGAGCAGGCCGCCACAGCTAGCGCGCAGGCGGGCAGCAGCATTGCAAGCCTCGTGATGGTTCGTTTCATTGTTGTTCCTTTCATTCGTGCGTCACTGCGTCGTCAAGCCACGCCAGATAGTCCTGCCCAGCCGGGCGTGTAAACCACCGAGTATGCTCGCCGAAGAAAATGTCCAGGCACCACGTCGCGCCCGGGATGGATCGGGTCGCCCCGTACTGGTAGTCGATCCAGTTGAGGCCGGACTCCGCTTGGATCAGCGGCATCAAGGCAATGAGGCCGCGTCGTTCGAGAGGACTCAGGGGCCTGACGTCCTCGTAGCCTTCGATGAGGGCGAGGGTGATGTCTCGGTGGACTGCTTCCTCCTCGCCGTCGACGATCCGCGTCCACTCGAAGGCATTGCGCTCGATAATGAGCGCCAAGTCATAGATGGAGGGATTGTGGTCGGCCAGCCCAAAATCGATGAATTGTGAGGGGGCGAGGCCCTGCCAGAAGACGTTGGAGATGTGCAGGTCTCCATGGGTCCAGGACGTTGGCAGATCGCGGGCGATCGGGGCGTATGCGGCGGCGAACTTCAGATGCGGCTCCCACTCATCCTCGATACGTCTGCCCGTATCGCGCAGGAAGGCCGCAACCCCGGGTCGATGCTCGATCCATTGGGCCAGGTCTCGGCGGGGATCGTCGGCGAAGAGGCGCATGCGTGACTGGTAGGCGCAGGGCGGGTTGTTGCGGGCTCGATAGTCCGTTGAGGCCAAGGCGAGTCGCGCGGTCATGGCGCCCAGGGCGTGCGCCTCCTCGAGAGTGCCTGGAATCGTCCACGTAGGATCATCACGGTACCGGTCCTCACCGATTGCCCCTTCGCACACTTCCCACGTGCCCGTTGGTGTTTCCCAGACGGTATCGCCGTCCGCAAAGGGCAGAAAGGCCGGGGTGGGAAAACCCTTCGCGCGTACGTGGTCGACGAGGCCGTGGACAGCTCGCAGGTGATCGGGAGGTACGGCGCCGGGCCCGTAACGCTTGATGAAAACCGTCATATCGCCCGCATCTACGAGGATTCCCGCTGTCGTTGGGCGGTTCGAAACCTGCACGGCGGTGCCTGCGAGGGGGGTGGCGAGGCGGGCGAGTACCCGGGAAATTTCGTCGTCGGAGATGACGGGCCAGACCCTGGTCGTCACGTCGAGATGATTGTTATCGTCGCTCACATGGGCTCTTTCGCGTGCGCGCACGAGCCTTCATGGAAGAAGTGTCTGCGTCCCTACGCCGGTATGACCCGGATCAGGTGTGTCGGTCGGAGGATCGCCTCCCTCTCAGCCCCTCGCTTCTGGGGCTCCCGTGCATCGGATCACACTCTACACCCCTCCAGGTTCCCTATCAAACGGATCACACAAATGTGCCCGGCTGCGTGAATTCAGCCGGGCACATCGCAGATCGCGGGATTAGTTCCCCGTTCCAAAGTCGACGCGGGAGCGCGCCTTCCTCATGTCAGAATAGTCAATGGTAGTCGTTTCGCCGTCGACATCGATCGTTGCGCTGGTCTCGTTCGCGGCGACGACGCGTCCGGAGACGTAGCCACCGGCGCGCAGCTTGATACGCACGAGGCGTCCGATCTGTCGCATCCAGTGTCCGACCTTTGTCAGCTCACGTTCGGCTCCCGGCGTGGAGACTTCGAGCAGGTATTCGCCGTCGATCGGATCCGCGACGTCCAGGGCTTTCGATACGGCGCGGGACACCTCAGCGAGGGTGTCCGAGTCAATTCCGTCGGCACCGATGGGCGCTTCGACGATGACCCGCAGGAGGGGCATCGCGTCGGAGCGCGAGCGGGTCACCGAATCCAGTTCCAGTCCCGAGCGTGCGACCACGGGAGCCAGCAGCTCCTCGAGCGGTCCCTCTGACGTGGACGATGCCATATGCGCCTATCTTTCTCTCGCGTACGCGGGTCAGTTCCCTATCCTACCCGGGGGTGTGGGATGATGCGGGTGTGCGTTTCGCAAAACTGACTTTGACCACACACCGCATCCCCGGCCTCGTCGTAACGTCGGCTGCGGTTCTCGCGCTGTCCGCATGCGGCGCGTCGTCGCTGCCCTCACTGTCGGGTTTCGCGGCGGTTCGCGACCAGGCCGCGCGCACGGAAGCTGCCG
>CALBAF010000251.1 GCA_937926415.1 uncultured Actinomyces sp. | reverse complement strand
CATCGCGACCGCGCTGAGCACACACGGCCCCACGCTCCTCGTCGATGCGGACACCGCCAACCCGACAATCGCGCACCTGCTGGGCCTTCCCGTCCACGCGTCGGGCCTGTCCACCCTGGCTCGAACGGCATCACGCGGCCCGATCACGCCCGCAGACGTGCACGGGGCATCCGTCATGCGCTCCGAGAACCTGCGCGTCATCACGGGCCTTGTGACGCCGCACCGCTGGCGCGAAGTGAGCAAACCCGGCATCGAATCCATCGTGGGGGCCCTGCGCCTGAGTGCCCGCTACACAGTCGTCGACATCGCCTCGACCTCGCTGGAGAAGGCCTCGCGTGGTGCCAGCCGTGACGATGCCGCCCTCGGGGTGCTTAAGCGCGCCGATCGGCTCGTCATCGTCGCGCGCGGGGACATCGTCGGCATCAACCGCCTCTCGTTCTTGGCGCGATGGTGGGAGGAACAAGAGCACGACATTCCCGTCGAGGTGATCGTCAACCGGGTGAGCACCTCGGCGATCGGCCCGCACCCGGTGCCCTCCCTGCAGGCCGCGATCGGTGCCTTCATGCCCGAGCGCATCTTCCACGTCGTTCCCGAGGACGAGGGCGTCGGGCGGGCCTCCCTGCGTGGCAAAGCGCTGGGAGAAAACGGGGCGCGTTGCGACGCCTCCGACGCGTTGCAGGCGATTGTCGAGCAGTGGGTGCCTACACTGTGACCATGCGCGTCTATGTTCCCGCCGTTCTGTCCGACCTGTCTGTTCCGCTGCCGCCCGTGCGCAGTGGAGTCCTGTGCGTGCCCGAGGCCGGCATGAGCGGCGAGGACATTGAGGTCCTCGAGGATGACGCCATCACCGAGGCGGCGCTGTCCTCCCTCGAGCTGGCCCGCGAGACGGAGAGTGCGGGTGCCGCTCGCGTCGTCCTGGCCGTTGACACGCCCACCTCAACGACGCTGACCCCCGGCGAGCAGATTGAACCCCACATCTTCGAGGCCCCGGCCTTCGAATACACCTGGTCGGACGTGGCCGCCATCCTCGCGGACCTGCCCGACGCCTCGCCCGCGGTGGAGGCCGTTTTCGCCGCTGACACCCAGGACGACGCCGACGAGGCCGTGGCCGCCCTGTGGGAATCCTCCCTGGCGTGGTTCGACCGCTCCGAGCGCCCCGCAGTCCTGGCTCTGCACAAGGGCTAATGCCTACGCACGCACGCTGAGGGTCGATCCTCCCTCCGGCAGCGGCCGCACCTGGATCTGGTCGGCGATCTGTGTCGCCATCTCCTCGACGTGCGAGATGACACCGACCGTTCGCCCCGCGCAGCGCAGCGCCTGGAGCTGCGCCATCACCAGGCTGAGTGTGTGTGAATCCAGTGAGCCAAAGCCCTCGTCGATGAACATCGTGCGCAGCTCGACGCCCCCGGCCTCAGCCGAGACGACGTCCGCGAGGCCGAGCGCCAGCGCGAGGGACGTGTAGAACGTTTCCCCGCCCGACAGGGTGCGCGGGCTGCGCAGCGCATCCGTGTCGTGATCGATGATCGCCAGGCCCAGGCCGGATTTGCGCGAGGTGGTGCCGTCGTCGGGGACGGACACGAGCTCGTAGCGTCCCGACGAGATCGCCGCCAGGCGCGGGTTT
>CALBAF010000250.1 GCA_937926415.1 uncultured Actinomyces sp. | reverse complement strand
CCCGGCGCCCGTCCAGGTGCCCGAGCACGTGCCCGAACCCGAACCGGAGCCCGAGGACGAGCCGGCGCCCCCGCCGATCACCGACGAGCCCGAGGGAGCCTTCCAGCCCAACCTCGACGACTCGATCAGCTACACGCTGCCCTCGGAGGACCTCCTGGTCTCCGGTCCGCCCCACATGACCCGATCCTCCGTCAACGACCAGGTCGTCGCGGCCCTGGGACAGGTTTTCGCGGACTTCAACGTCGACGCGCGCGTCACCGGCTTCTCGCGCGGACCGACAGTCACCCGCTACGAGGTCGTCCTCGGCGCCGGCGTCAAGGTCGACAAGCTCACTAACCTGTCGAAGAACATCGCCTACGCGGTGGCCTCCGCCGACGTGCGTATCCTCGCGCCGATCCCCGGCAAGAGCGCCATCGGTATCGAGATCCCCAACGCCGACCGCGAGAACGTGGCGCTCGGCGACGTCCTGCGCTCGGCTGCCGCCCGCCGCAACCAGCACCCGCTCGTCGTGGGCGTCGGCAAGGACGTCGAAGGCGGCTACGTCGTCACCAACCTGGCCAAGACGCCGCACATGCTGGTGGCCGGCCAGACCGGTTCCGGTAAGTCCTCCTTCGTCAACTCCATGATCACCTCGATCATGATGCGTGCGACGCCCCAGCAGGTGCGCATGATCCTCGTCGACCCCAAGCGCGTGGAACTCACGATCTACGAGGGCATCCCGCACCTCATCTCGCCCATCATCACCGACGCCAAGAAGGCCGCCGAGGCCCTCGAATGGGTCGTCAAGGAGATGGACGCGCGATACGACGACCTGTCGGACTACGGCTTCAAGCACATCGACGACTTCAACAAGGCGGTGGCCGCCGGACAGGTGCAGGCCAAGCCCGGGCTCGAGCGCACGCTGCACCCCTACCCGTACCTGCTCGTGGTTGTCGACGAGCTCGCCGACCTCATGATGGTCGCCCCGCGCGACGTGGAAGCCTCCATCCAGCGCATCACGCAGCTCGCGCGCGCCGCCGGCATCCACCTGGTTCTGGCCACGCAGCGCCCCTCCGTCGACGTCGTGACCGGCCTCATCAAGGCCAACATTCCTTCGCGTCTCGCGTTCGCGACCTCCTCGCTGACCGACTCGCGCACGATCCTCGACCAGCCCGGCGCCGAAAAGCTCATCGGCCAGGGCGACGCCCTCTACCTGCCCGCGGGTGCTTCCAAGCCCATGCGTGTCCAGGGAGCCTGGGTCTCGGAATCCGAGATCCACCAGGTCGTCGCCCACGTCAAGAGCCAGATGGAGGCGCACTACCGCGACGACGTTGTGCCGGAGAAGAAGGAAGCTAAGGTCGCCGAGGACATTGGAGACGATCTCGAAGACCTTCTGCAGGCAGCCGAGCTCGTCGTCTCCACCCAGCTCGGCTCCACCTCGATGCTCCAGCGCAAGCTGCGCGTCGGCTTCGCCAAGGCCGGACGCCTCATGGACCTGCTCGAGTCCCGTGAGGTCGTCGGCCCCTCGGAGGGATCCAAGGCCCGCGACGTCCTCGTCCAGCCCGAGCAGCTCGAGGAGACCCTGGCCTGGATCAAGGGCGAGGGCGGTGCGCCGGGAAGCGCTGAGAGTCCCGAAGCCCCTGACGCCTCTCAAGGCGAGCCCGATTCCGAGGCCCCGTCGGCTCCTGCCGCGAATGAGCCCCGTACTGCGGTCATGCCGTCGAACCGCTACAGCACGGATCC
>CALBAF010000249.1 GCA_937926415.1 uncultured Actinomyces sp. | reverse complement strand
GTCGCCAGACGAACGACCTGCCAGCCCAGCGGTGCAGTCAGGTTCTGCGCGTGTTCCTCGCACAAATCATAAGAATTGGGGTCGGCGACGGTCGCCAGGGGGCCGACAACAACCGTCGAATCGCGGTAGTCGTAGGTCAAGGTGGCGACGGCGGCCGTTGAGCAGCCGGGCTTCGAGCAGTGGCGTTGGGCAATCACGCCCCTAAGAGTACGACACTCTGTGCCCGTATCGCCCGCTTCGGCGCGCCATACGCCTACCCTGAGGGGGTGTTTCCTACGCGCCGCCATGTCTCGAGTCGCGACCGCCACGGTCGCGGTCCGCGTGGTCCCCTGTTTTTCCCAGGGACTCCGGCGTGGAGAACGCGGCGCGAGGACTTTGATCTGATGGTGGGTGAGCTCGTCACCGAGCTCATTCACCGTTGGCCGCAGGTGGCCACGATTGAGTTCGCTGTCGAGGACGTTCCCCCGTCAAATCCTGCGCCCTGGGAGTCTCATAACGTCGTCGTCGCTCGCATTTTCCCAGCGGATCGCCGTCGAGGGCTGCACGACCGTATCGTCGTCTACCGACTGCCGATCACCCTGCGCTGCACCCTGGAAGAAGTTGCGCTCATGACACGGCGTGTGTTGATTGAGCGCATCAGCCATATCCTGGCGCTGCCACCGGACGAGATCGACGACGCGATGCGCTGAGCGGAGCTTCAGTTGGTGGCGCGAATGGCGCCGCTAACGGCGCTGATGCCTTCCGTGCCCACGTTCCACATCGTGGTCATGCGCCCCACGGCCGTGTCCGCCGATATGACCACTGCCGCCTGAATCGGAGAGTCCGCGCTGAGGGTACCTGCATTGTCGGGCAGATCCACGAGGGTCGGAATCCCGGGGGCGACGTAAATGGTGCGCGTCCCCACGCGCACGGCAACCGCTCCGGGCGTCGAGGGGGATGTGCCGCTGGACTGCGCGTCCTGGGCGCCACCGGACTGGCTCGCCCCGGACTGTCCGCTGCTCGGCGAGGGCGAGGCCCAGATGTCAGGGGTTGCCGTCGGGCTGGGAGCACCGGGGGACGCAGCGCTTTCATCGGCCGAGGGGGCCTGGGGGTCTGTGGGAGCGTAGAGCAGGAGGCTGGCACGCACGTTGGTCACGCCCGAATTGGTGGCCAGTGAGGTGGCGCGGATCGGCGTCGTGGAGAGAACCTGGCGTCCCATGCCCTCGAGCTGCGTCGCACCCGGGATAACCGCCTCGGTGAGAGCGGTGGCGGGAGTCGCATTGGAACGCATGATCCATGCGCTTGCGCGCTCGGCCCAAGGCGCGCCGAGGGTGATCGTCGTCGTCTGAGCCACGACCTCGTGGTCGGAGGTCACGATGAGGGTGATCGGGCTGGAGTCCGCGGATGCTCCGTCGAGGGGCATGTCGAGGGTCGTGCCTTCGACAACCGTGGCCTCACCGCCCGCTAGGGGGTGCACGCCGCTCGAATCGGCGACGGAGACGCTCACGTGCGCATCTGCTGACGGCGAGGCGATGCGCAGCAGGGACGTCCCCTTCGGATCCACACCGACAATCGTCTGCGTGGTGGCGGGAACGACCGCGGAAGCCACGGTGGTACCCTGCGGGATTTCACCGTTCATGAGGGAGGCCTGCGCCCAGGCGGCGACCCCTCCCCCGTCCGCGCGCACGTGCACAGCGAGCGCGCTCTCGTCGGGGAACCACCCGGCGAGCAGCACCGAAGCCG
>CALBAF010000248.1 GCA_937926415.1 uncultured Actinomyces sp. | reverse complement strand
GCCGGCTTTCCGCCGGCGCCCCCGCTACTCACGCATCTCACGCGTGGCGGGTTCCGCCAATCGCGTAGTCGGCCTCATCTCCGACTTCGTGAATACGCAGCATGTTCGAGGAGCCGGCGATGCCCGGGGGCATGCCTGCAACGATGACGAGCTGGTCGCCAATATCGGCCAGGTGCGCAGACTGAACGACCTGATCGAGCTGCCACACCATGTCGTCGGTGTGCTGGACCTCGGGGACGCGGTACGTCTGGATACCCCACGACAGGGCGAGGCGGCGACGCGTCGACTCGAGCGGCGTGAAGGCCAGCATCGGGATCGGACGGCGCATGCGCGACAGCAGGCGAGCCGACGTACCCGACTGGCTGAAGGTCACCAGGTAGCGAGCGTCCATGTGCTCGGCGATACGCGCCGCGGCTTCACAGATGACGCCCGCACGGTCGGCGTAGAAGCCGGGAATCGACGCGATGCGCTCTCCACCGTTCTCTTCCGTCGACTCGATGATCGCGGCCATCGTGCGCACGGTCTCGATCGGGAAGGCACCCACCGAAGTCTCGCCCGAGAGCATGACCGCATCGGCGCCGTCGAGGATCGCGTTGGCGCAGTCGGAGGCCTCGGCGCGCGTCGGACGCGGGTTCTTGATCATGGAGTCCATGACCTGCGTCGCCACGATGACGGGCTTGGCGGCGATGCGAGCAAGTTCGATCGCGCGCTTCTGGACGAGCGGGACGGCCTCGAGGGGCATCTCGACACCGAGGTCGCCGCGGGCGACCATGATGCCGTCGAAAGCCTCGATGATGTCTTCCAGAGCCTCGACAGCCTGGGGCTTCTCGATCTTGGCGATGACGGGGATACGCTTGCCCATCTCGTCCATGATCTCGTGGACGTCCTTGATGTCCTCGGCGGAACGCACGAAGGACAGGGCGATGAAATCGGCGTCCTGCTCGATCGCCCAGCGCAGGTCCTCCTTGTCCTTTTCGGACAGGGCGGGAACCGACACGGCAACGCCGGGCAGGTTGAGGCCCTTGTGGTCTGAGACCATGCCGGGAACCTCAACACGGGTGACGACGTCAGTATCAGTCACCTCAACAACGCGGACCGCGACGTTACCGTCGTCGATCAGCAGGCGGTCACCGGGGGCGCAGTCACCGGGAAGACCCTTGAAGGTGGTGCCAACGAGTTCCTTAGTGCCGGGAACGTCGCGGGTGGTAATGGTGAAGGTGTCACCGATCTTGAGTTCCTGGGGGCCGTCCTGGAAGGTTTCCAGGCGGATCTTGGGGCCCTGGAGGTCGACGAGGACCGCGATCGCGCGGCCGGACGTCGCAGACGCCTTCCTCACGCGCGAAATGACGGCCTCGTGTTCCTCAGCCTTTCCATGCGACCGGTTGATACGCGCGACATCCATGCCGGCGTCCACCAGTGCCTGGAGCTGCTCAGGGGATTCAGTGGCAGGTCCAATAGTGCAGACAATCTTAGCTCGACGCATAGGTATGAGTTTACCGTCCAATCACAGTTGAAACGAGGAGGATCAGCAGTGGGGCGACGTGATCATTCCCATGAATCCGCCTGTGGTAGGACCTCAGCGCAGGAAAAACGACCAAACTCAGGATCAGAACGACTCGAGAGTACTCTCGTGCGCGGACTCTTCTTCACTCACGCCAGCACCGACGATATCGTCAGCGTCACTGTCTTCGGGGGCAGCCTGGTCCTCCGCTTGCTCGTCGTCCGCCGCGGATTCGCCGTCGTGTGCAACGACGGTCGTCGAGCGTCCCAGCCGACCAGCGACGATGAACACCGCCACGCCGAGGGCGAACACGAGCAGGGACGTCCACACGTTCAGGCGCAGGCCCAACACCCTGTGCGCATCGTCGATACGCAGCATCTCGATCCAGCTGCGGCCCGCCGTATAGGCCATCAGGTAGAGGCCAAACACCTGTCCCCCGGCGAAGCGATGGCGCCGGTCGAACCACACAATGAGAGCGGCCGCGGCAAGGTTCCACAGGCACTCGTACAGGAACGTCGGGTGGAACAGGGTGCCGACGGGATAGCCATCGGGCATGTGCGCCGCGTCAATCTGAAGTCCCCACGGCATGGTCGTCGGCGCGCCGAACAGCTCCTGGTTGAACCAGTTTCCCCACCGGCCGATCGCTTGGGCGACCAAGAGAGCGGGAGCCAAAGAGTCGGCGATCGGACCGAGGCGGACGCCCGCGCGTTTGACGGCGATATACACGCCGAGCGCGCCGAGGGCCACACCACCCCAGATGCCCAGGCCGCCGCGCCAAATCTGGAAGGCAAGCATCGGATCGCCGCCCGGGCCGAAATAAGCATCGGGGGACGTAATGACGTGGTAGATGCGCGCACCGACGACGCCGAGTGGGATCGCCCAGAGTGCGGCGTCGTACAGCGTGTCCGGGTTTCCGCCGCGGTCACGGTAACGCCGGGCCGTCCACCACACGCCGATGATCATGCCTGCGGCAATGATGATGCCGTAGGCCCGCAGCGGGATCGGCCCGAGGTACCAGACGCCCTGCGAAGGCGAGGGAATACCGGCCGCGATGAGGGCGCTCATGCGCGGACCCCGCTGACGCCGGACTTCAGCTCGGTCGCGAGCTCACCGAGGGCCTTCAGGCCGCGGTCGATGTTCTCGTCGAACAGCGTCTTGACGAGCGCGGATCCGACGATAACACCGTCCGCGTAGGCGCCAATCTCGCGGGCCTGAGCACCGTTGGACACACCGAGGCCCACGCACACGCGCTCGGCTCCGGCCGCGCGGGTGCGCTCTACGACATCGGCGACGTGAGCACCAACGGCCGCGCGCGCACCCGTCACGCCCATCGAGGAGGCCGCGTAGACCCAGCCGCGCGAGTGCTCGGCGATCAGCTTGAGCCGGTGTTCGGGCGAGGAAGGCGCGCTCAGATAGATGCGCTCTAGATCGTATTTGTCCGAAGCCGCCTCCCACTGCGCACCCTCCTCAGGCGGCAGGTCGGGGGTGATGAGGCCGGAACCGCCCACGGCGGCGAAGTCCTTGGCGAAGCGCTCGACGCCCCACCACTCGACGGGATTCCAGTAGGTCATGGAGCAGGTCGAAATACCGTAGGAGGTCAGCTCATCCACCGCGTGGAAGAGGTCCTCCAGGTGGGTGCCGCGCTCGAGAGCGGCGACGGTCGCGCGCTGGATGGTCGGTCCGTCCATGCCGGGATCCGAGTAGGGGAAACCGAGCTCAATGACGTCAACGCCGCAGTCCGCCAGGACCTTTCCAGCGCGGATCGAATCCTCGACAGACGGGAAGCCCACGGGCAGGTAGGCGATGAGCGCCGCATCGCCGCGCGAGAGTGCGGCATCGATTGCGACGGCAGAATGGGGTGCTCGGGTCATCTCACTTCTCCTCGTTCTCATCCAGCACGGCCACGCCCGACGGGCCAGCGCTGGGGTCGATGACCTGCAGCTTCGCATGTCCGTAGCCGAACCAGCGCGATGCCGTGTCCACGTCCTTGTCGCCGCGACCCGACACGGTCACGATCACGATGGGTTCCTCGCCTGGCGCGAACGGCCCCTCAGCCTCGGCCTTCGCCCGGGCCCAGGCGC
>CALBAF010000247.1 GCA_937926415.1 uncultured Actinomyces sp. | reverse complement strand
GCCGGGCGACACTGCGAAGGCCATGGCCGCCCTCGAACGCGTCGGCATGGGCCACCGCGCCCACTCCCCGCTCAATATCCTCTCGGGCGGGCAGGCACAGCGCGTCCTCATCGCGCGCGCCCTCGTGCGACGCCCCGAGCTGCTCATCATGGACGAGCCGATGGCCGGAATCGACGCGACATCGCGAGCGCGCCTCGCGCAGATCGTCGCCGATGCCAAGGCGGAGGGCACCACGATCCTCATCGTCTTGCACGAGCTGGGCGAACTCGGCCCTCTCCTGGACCGCGAGCTGCACATCAGCGCGGGGCACGTCTCCTACGACGGCCCTCCCCACATCGAGGACGACCACGAACAGCATCACGGCGGCGGCGACCACTGCCACCCCACGACCGAGGCGAGGCCCGCGACGAGCGACCACGGCCTCGTGAGCGGAATCTAGACGGGAGCGAGACATGATTGACGCACTGAGCACCCTCCTGTCCTCGCAAATGATGCAGCGTTCGCTGCTCGCTGCCCTGATCGTGGGCCTCACCGCCCCGATCATCGGCACCTACCTGGTCCATCGGCGCCTGGCGATGCTCGGCGACGGCATCGGCCACATCTCTCTGACAGGCGTCGCGATGGGCTGGCTCGTGGGCACGTTCGCAAACGTGAGCCCGGCCGACTCGTGGGCGGTCCCCGGAGCGGTCATCATCTCCCTGCTGGGCGCGATCACGATCGAGCTGGTGCGCCAGAGTGGACGCGCGTCCGGCGACACGGCCCTGGCCATGCTGTTCTACGGGGGCATCGCTGGCGGCGTCCTGCTGATCGGCCTGGCGGGCGGCACCTCCGCTCAGCTGAACTCCTACCTCTTCGGTTCGATCTCGACCGTGCGTTGGAGCGACATTACGCTCATCACGCTCCTCGGAATCGCGATCGTGGCACTCGGCGTGGGTCTGGCTCCCGCCCTCTTCTCGGTGACCAACGACGAGGACTTCGCACGCTCGACGGGCCTGCCCGTGCGCACGTTGTCCCTCCTCATCGCTATCCTGTCGGCACTGACCGTGGCCGTCGCGATGCGAGTCGTCGGCTCGCTGCTGGTCAGCGCCCTCATGGTCATCCCCGTGGCGATCGCCCAGCTCGGAGCACGCTCGTTCCGCTCGACAATGGGCATCGCGATGGCGCTCGGCGTCATCATCTGCACCTCGGGACTGTCCCTCACGTACTTCGTGGATCTGTCGCCCGGTGCAACCATCGTTGTGGGCGCGATCGGCCTATACGCGATCGGATTCACGATCCGAGCTATTGTGGACCGTATCCGCAGGGTCCGCAGACTTCGTGCGGCCCGTGCCCACAACCAGCATCCAGAGCGCGAACACCTCGCTCACGCAGACGCATCATGACGAAGGGAACACCATGCAGCGCATGACGAAGCAGCGTCAGGCGGTCCTCGATGAGCTGACCCGCGTCAGCGACTTCCGCAGCGCCCAGCAGATCTTCGAAGACCTGCACGTCCAGGGGCAGCGCGTGGGCCTGGCGACCGTGTACCGCTCGCTCCAGAGCCTCGCGGACGACGGCCGAGTCGACACGCTGCGCTCCTCCGACGGCGAAGCCCTGTACCGCTCGTGCACGACGCACCACCACCATCATCACCTGGTGTGCCGCAAGTGTGGCTTCACCGAGGAGATCGAGCAGTCGCAGATCGAGTCGTGGGTGGATTCGGTCGCGGCGGCGCACGGTTTTGGAGATGTCGCGCATTCCCTCGAGCTCTTCGGGGTGTGCAGCTCGTGCCAGTCGAAGAAATGACCTGCTGAGGCTGCATCAGTCACGACGAGGCCTGGGAGGCGGACGACGCTTTCCCAGGCCTCTTGCGTAGGTTAGGATAGGCTTCGTTTGATTAGCCTCACTCTGGGAGTGTCATGTTCGCCGCCGGAATCGATTCCATGGTCCCCGCCTTTGCGCGAGAGGGCATCTGGCTCTTCGTTTTCCTCTTCTTCGTCGTACTCTTCCGCGCGCAGGCGACCTACTGGCTGGCTCGCGGCGCAGCCTCGGGTGCCGTCCTGGCGACGGGACGGCAGGGTTTCCTGGGGGCTATGGCCCGCTGGTTCGACGGACCGGTCCCCCGCAAGGGCGCGGCCATGCTGGACAAGTGGGGCATCATCGTCATCCCCCTGTGCTTCCTGACGGTGGGCATCCAGACGGCAGTCAACGCGGGCGCGGGCCTTGTGCGCATGCGCTGGAGCACCTACACGGTCGCCATGATTCCCGGCTGCGTCCTGTGGGCGCTGCTGTACGGCCTCGGCACGCTCGCTGTCTTCGCTGCGGCGATCCGAGCCGTCGCCGGTTCCCCCTGG
>CALBAF010000246.1 GCA_937926415.1 uncultured Actinomyces sp. | reverse complement strand
TAAACGATTTATGGCTCAAAGCTGCCGAAACCCCAGGCTGAGAGCCGAGGGTTTTCTAAAAGATTAGGTCGTGTTCACCCCAATCCGCAGGCAAAAAAGAGCACCCCGCAGGAACTGTTTGAGAGAACAGTGTTAAGCTTGAGTTGCGAGACAACAAGCCATCACCTGCGAGGTGCGAAGACCATTATGCCATACAGACGACCAAAAATCGAGGTTAAGACGACGGACAAGATGCAGGACATTACCCCCTTTGCCGGTCTTCTCCCTGTCGTCGAACTTTGGAACAGACTTCATCTTCCTGAAATCATCGACGCCTCCATAGGAATCCGAAAGTGCAAAGGGTACAGGGACTCCGAGCAAATCCTGTCGATGGTCCTGTTGAACCTCAGCGGTGGTAGTGCTGTGGAGCACCTGAAGTTCCTGAAGGAACAGCTTGGGACGAAGAGCTGTCCTCTGCCATTCCCCTCTCCGACGGCAACGCGGGATTACGCTTGCGGCTTTCATAACGAATCGGAGGACAAGCACCGAGGTCCTGGCCGCTCTTTCGTCCCTGCGTCGAACGCGGCCCTGAAAGGTTTCGAGGAGCTTCATCGTCATCTTCTGCATTGCGCGTTCGAGGCATCCCCGCAGGAGGAGCTGACGCTGGATCAGGACGCGACGTTCATTGAGACGGAGACGTCGGGAGCGTTGTACAACTACAAGGGGAAACGGAGTTACGAGGCGTTGAACGTGTACTGTCCGGAGTACGACCTGCCTGTGGCGACGGAATACCGGGACGGGAATGTGAAGCCTGGGCACGGACAGCTGGAGCAGCTGCAGGGGGTACTGGCGCATCTTCCTGCGGGAGTGAGGAAGGTGAAGTACCGTTCCGACAGCGCGGGATACCAGACGCATCTGCTGCGCTATCTTGCGGAGGGACGGGACGCTCGTTTTGGAGTGATCGAGTTTGCGCTGTCGTGCCCGGTCTGTGCGGAGTTCCGTAAAGCGGTCGAGGCAGTTTGCGAGACGGATTGGCATCCCTTGGGCAACGGACGGGAATGGGCGGAGGTCGTCTATGCGCCCAACGCATTGAGTTTCAGCAGGAAAGAGCCGACGTATCGATTTCTTGCCGTTCGGGAGTCATTCGATCTGGAGAAATCTGTTAAGAAGCGCCGATTGTCTCTGGAGCTTGAGGACTCTCGCCAGCTGCGCATTCCCGAGCTGATTGAGGACCTGGAGGGGGAGAACGAGAGGGTGAAGAAACTGCACCTGACGGAGCTGGGAGGGCGAGTGTACAAGGTGTTTGGTATCGTGACGAACATAGAGGATTTGGATGGAGGAGCGATAATCCGGTGGCATCGGGAGCGGTGCGGCAAGTCCGAGGAAGTGCACCGAATCCTGAAGTATGACCTGGCCGGAGGTCATGTCATCTCGCACCGATTTGGTGCGAACGCATTCTGGTGGAACGTGGCGGTGCTGTCGTTGTCTTTGCACAGTCTGTTGAAGCGCCTGCTGCTGCCCTCTGAAGTGAGGGCGTGCCGTCCGAGTACGCTGAGATTTTTGTTCTACACGAGCGTTGGTCGTATCGTTCGCCACGCGCGGCGTATTGTATTGCGAGTGAAGGAGGGACTGACGGGGAGCTGGCTGCTCGGAGCGTACAGGCGACTGGAGAAGTTGTCCTTTTCGCTGGAATGAGTTGAGATCGAGACTTGCCAATAGCCGGAAGTCGGGTGTGAGAACAGGCTCACACTGATGAGGCTATTGCGACAACAGGAGAGCACTCCTTTTTTCACGGCAGAGGAGGGCCGGAA
>CALBAF010000245.1 GCA_937926415.1 uncultured Actinomyces sp. | reverse complement strand
GGTGCCGCCGCGTCCTCGGCGTGCTCCGACGGAACCGTCGACGGTCAGCACCGATCGCACCTCGGGGGTCAGGGCCGACGAGGCCTGGGCGAGCTCCTCGTCCGTTAGGTCCGCCAGCTCCACTCCCCTGGCCTCGGCCAGGCGCACGCACGCACCCGAGATCTCGTGCGCATCGCGGAACGGAACGCCCTGCTTCACCAGCCACTCGGCAATGTCGGTGGCGAGCGAGAAGCCCTGCGGAGCCAGCTCCTCGAGACGGTCGAGGTGGATGGTCATCGTGTCGACCATGCCTGCGACCGCGGGGCACAGAACATCGAGGGTGTCGATCTGGTCGAACACCGGCTCCTTGTCTTCCTGGAGATCGCGGTCGTAGGCCAGCGGGATTCCCTTGAGAACCGCGAGCAGACCCGTGAGGTCACCAATGAGACGCCCCGCCTTGCCACGGGCAAGCTCCGCGACGTCCGGATTCTTCTTCTGCGGCATGATCGACGAACCCGTGGAGTACGAGTCGTCCAGCGTCACGTAGCCGAACTCCTTCGTGTTCCAGATGACGATCTCTTCGGACAGGCGCGAAATGTCGATGCCGATCTGAGCGCACACGAAGGCGAACTCAGCGACCACGTCCCGAGCAGCCGTTCCGTCAATCGAGTTTTCGACGGAGTCGGTGAAGCCAAGGGCTGCCGCAATACGACGCGGATCCATACCGAGCGTGTTGCCGGCGAGCGCACCAGAACCGTACGGAGAGATGGCTGCGCGCTTGTCCCAGTCGCGCAGGCGCGCGACATCGCGCAGCAGCGGCCACACGTGCGCCAGCAGGTGGTGCGCGACAAGAACAGGCTGAGCGTGCTGCATGTGGGTGCGTCCTGGCATCACCGCATCGCCGGCGCGCACTGCCTGACCTACGAGTGCCTGAGCAATATCGAGAACGCGACCGGCCAGGTGACGAGCCTCCTCGCGCAGGTAGACACGGATGAGAGTAGCGATCTGGTCGTTGCGCGAGCGGCCGGCACGAAGCTTGCCGCCAAGCATCGCGCCCGCACGCTCGATCAGGCCGCGCTCGAGCGCGGTGTGCACGTCCTCATCGTCAGGAGCGGGCACAAACGTACCGGAGGCAACATCAGCGTCCAGGCGCGCCAACGCGTCGTGCATGTCAGCGCATTCCTGATCGGTCAGCAGTCCGACGCGATGGAGCTCGTCGGCGTGGGCATGGGAACCCGCAATATCCACGTGGGCCAGACGAAAGTCAAAGTGCGTCGACACGCTCAGCGCAGCCAGCGCCTGCGAAGGCCCTCCGGAAAAACGGCCACCCCACAGCGAGACGTGCGTTTCGGACTGCGACATGAGATTCCTCCTGGGTCGGGGATGACGATTATCTTCGTATGTTTTAAGAATATTCGAGATGTTGGCGGGCCGCCGACGGCCACACCACGGGAACCTCGCCTCGGACCTTCACCCACGTCGCAATGATCACGAACAGCATCCAGTTGCCTTCGAAGAGCATGCGCGACTCGGTAAACGACTGAATGAACATCGCGATGATGATGACTGCGGGGATGACGTCCCACAGGTTGTCGTCGATGTGCGCGACCGCGACCTTCACGACGCGGTAGAGCGTCCACACGATCGCAACGGTGATCATGGCTGCGCCCACGAAGCCGGTCGTCAACGCCGCCTCGACGTACACGTTGTGTGCCTGGTTCGTCGGCGTCCCATCGGGACGGATCACGAGCGATGCAAAAGGTTCCATCCACGTGGGCCACCCAATGAACCAGCCCCAGCCGCCGATCGGGCGCTGCGCGACGAGGGGCGCCACCGCGTGCCAGATCACGGAGCGCCCGCTCATATCGGGACTACGACCGAAAGCGTCGGCGATCATGTGACGACAGAAGAATGCTGCGATTGCAGTGAGAACACCGATCCCCGCAAACCCGCCGACAACGCGCAAGCGCAGGCGTTCCGGAACTCTGCGCTGCACGACGAGGCCCGCAATGACCAGGAAGCAGCCGACCGTCGAGAGGGCGACCGTCGCAGACTGCGTCAGCAGCAACACGGCGCCGCACAAACCGAGCCATACAAGCGTCGAGAGCGGGGAGCGCTTTGTCTGCATGTATCGCAAAACGAGGCACACTGCCAGGAGCAACGCCACGAAAGCGAGAGGGTTCCTGTTGCCGGGAATGCCCTGAATCGGCCCACCCTTGAGAAGCAAGCCGTCGACCCAGTAATAGGACGCAGGTAGCAGTCCTCTCCCCCACATGATGGGAGGAGCGAGCGGGCCTCGGCCAAAGAAAGCAACGAGCGCCTCGAGAACGAACGAGGAGCCGATAATCCATTGGAAGGCGAGGATCAACGCGCCAACGAGTTCGGTGAGCGGCAATGCGACAGCCACAGCGATCGACACCAGTGTCAGAGCTATCGATAAGACCGCGTATTGCGCGCTTTGTAAAGGGGCCACGGACCACGCGCACGACAGCGCGCACCAGGCAACAAAGAGGCACGTGGTCGTCGGGAAGCGGCGTAGCAACAGCGAGCGCCCGGAGGTCCGAAAGAGCACCACGAAAGAGACAAGCAGGATGAGCATCGGCACAAGTGAACCGATGTCCCCGAAAATGCCGCGGATGCCCTTGCCAGCAAAGCCAACAAAGAACATCGCGGCAACCGTGTAGCGCATCATGCGCGTGCGCAGGGCGTCATCACGATCGGTCCCCACGGCATCGCTGACAGCGCTCGCCTCATACGTCATACACGACACAGTAGGCGAGGCGGGAGCAGCCTTCTCGCCGCTCCCGCCTCTTGAAACCCAACTGAGACATTCTCTGTGAGAACGCCCTCAACCGATCGTTCAGTAACCCATGTTCACGCCGAAACGCACATCACGGGCCGCTGCAAGCTTCGACTGGAGGCCGTAGATGTCGATGAAGCCGCGCGAGGACGACTGATCGAATGTATCGCCGGTCTCGTATGTGGCGAGATTGAAGTCGTAGAGCGAAGACTCGGAGCGGCGACCGTTGACGGTCGCACGACCACCGTGGAGGACCATGCGGATGTCGCCAGAGACGTATTCCTGCGTGTGCTCGATGAACGCGTCCATCGACTTCTTCAGCGGGGAGTACCACTGGGCCTCGTACACGAGCTCGCCCCAGGTCTGCTCCAGCTGACGCTTGTAGCGGCGCTGCATGCGCTCCAGCGTGACCGACTCGAGGGCCTGGTGAGCCTCGATGAGCGCGACGGCACCGGGAGCCTCGTAAATCTCGCGGGACTTGATGCCGACGAGCCGGTCCTCGACCATGTCGATACGGCCGATGCCCTGAGCACCCGCGCGACGGTTCATCTCCTGGATGGCCTCGAGCGGCGTCACGGGGCGCCCGTCGATGGCGACGGGGATGCCCTTATCGAAGGTGATGACGACCTCGTCCGGCAGAGGCGGGTATGTCGGATCGTCGGTGTAGTTGTAGACGTCCTTGGTCGGGGCGTTCCAGAGGTCTTCGAGGAAGCCCGTCTCAATGGCGCGGCCCCACACATTCTGGTCGATCGAGAAGGGGTTGTGCTTGGTCGTCTCAATCGGCAGGTCGTGCTTCTCCGCGTACTCGATCGCGACGTCGCGCGTCAGGGCGAGGTCGCGCACCGGGGAGATACAGTCCATGTCGGGTGCCATCGAGGTGATCGAGACTTCGAAGCGGACCTGGTCGTTGCCCTTACCGGTACAGCCGTGGGCGACGGTCGTGGCACCGAACTCGCGAGCGGCCTTCACCAGGTGCTTCGTGATGACGGGACGCGACAGCGCGGAGACGAGGGGGTACTTACCTTCGTACAGCGCGTTCGCCTTGAGGGCGGGCATGCAGTATTCGTTGGCGAATTCGTCGCGCGCGTCGGCGACGTAGGCCTCCACAGCACCACAGTCGAGGGCGCGCTGGCGAATGACCTCGAGGTCTTCTCCACCCTGGCCAACGTCAACGGCGACGGCGACGACCTCACGGCCGGTCTGCTCACCGATCCATCCGATTGCGACAGAGGTGTCCAGGCCGCCTGAATAGGCCAGGACGACGCGATCCTTGCTCGACATGTGGGTTCCTTTCAATTGTTGGGTTCGTGGTGGCTCGTGCGAGTCAGCGCGACGAGGCCGAGGCTAGTTTTCGGGGAGGGCGCCGGGTTCAGCGAGCGCGAGAAGGGAGCGTTCGACGTCGGCTGCACCCTCCTCGCTGCGGCAGATCACGAGAATTGTGTCATCGCCGGCGATCGTTCCGGCGATCTCATCACGCCTCACTGCGTCAATCGACGAAGCGAGCAGGTTCGCCGCCCCGACCTGGGTGCGCAGGACCAGCTGATTGCCGACCTTCACGGAAGTAACGAGGAGGAGCTGGCACCAGCGCGCGAGCCGAACGTTGGCGGCTTCAGCATCGTGGGTGAGACCGCCGTCGTGATCGGGCACCGTGTAGATGAGCGCGCCGGAGGCATCGCGAATCTTCGTCGCGCGCAGGTCCATCAGGTCGCGCGACAGGGTCGTCTGGGTGACGTCGATGCCCCGCTCGGCCAGGCGGGCGCGCAGTCCCTCCTGGCTGCCGATCGATTCGGACGCCAGGAGATCGCGGATCATCTCGTGCCGCGCACTCTTCGTGCTTGGAAACGCGGGTATTGCACTCATACGCATGATTATACACCCCGATGCATATAAATAAGCAAGTGGGCGAGGAAGGTTCCTCGCCCACTTGCTCACACGTTGTCAGCCCTGCAGCTGCGCTGCAATCGAGTCCGCCCAGGCGTCGATCGCCGCCCAATCGCGGAAGTCGCCCTCAACGACACCAGCAAGGCGCGCAACCGAGCGCTCACGCAGCGACAGGAGCTCCGGCTTGTAGCGCCCCGGGAACGTACGCAGCTCGCGGCAGTTAAAGTGGGTCAGCAGCGGGCCGACACGATTGCCGTCCTGTTCCGTGTGCTTCGGCACGCCATTCATGCCGACGGAGAAGGCCCAGACCGGCTTGTCGTGCAGATCGTCCATAAAGCGCTCCATAAAGTCCTGCGCCTCGGGCATCCACTTGAGAATGTAAACGGCAGAGCCGACAACCACGGCGTCGTAAGGTTCGACCGTGGTCACGTCAGCGGGTGCGACACGATCGACGGTGAAGCCCGCCACCTCGAGACGCTTCGCGATGGCGTCGGCGACCTCATCCGTCGCCCCGTGCTTTGATGATGCAGTAACAAGGATGTGCATGTGTCCATCGTAAAGCGAAAACCGGTCGAATCGATGGGCACAACGCCCCAAATGAGTGGGGTGCCACACCACCGATTCGACCGGCCCGTCGCTTGATGGACCTTAGGCGCGCAACGACGCCCCCAGGACCTTGGACGCCTTCGCGACGACCTGCTCGCGCACCTGCGAGGATTCCTTCGCGGTCAGCGTGTGATCGGCCGCGCGCAGGCGCAGCGCAAACGCCAGCGACCGGTACCCCTCGGGAACCTGATCGCCTTCGTAGATGTCGAAGAGCCTCACCGACTCGGCGAGCTGCCCCGCGCCCTGACGCACGATCTGCTCGACGCGCGACGCGGGAATATCGGAGGGCACGACGAGAGCGATGTCTTCCTTGGCCAGCGGGAACGTCGAGACGCCCTTGACCTGAATGGGCTGTTCGCTCATCTGAGAGATCAGCGCGTCCATGTCGATCTCGAACGCGCACGAACGGGCCGGCAGGCCGAATGCGCGGCACGCAGCGGGCGACAGCTCGCCGGCAAGGGCAACATCCACGAGGTCACGTCCAGCGCGCACGAAGACACACGCGACGCGGCCGGGGTGGAACGGTGCGACCGCAGCCGGATCCGTC
>CALBAF010000244.1 GCA_937926415.1 uncultured Actinomyces sp. | reverse complement strand
GATTCAACCCGATCAGAAGGGGTTGAATCTTCCCGATCGGGTGTAACACCTCATCGGTAACAAGTGTCGTCGCGGAACTAGCCCTCCGTATTGCCCCCAACCAACACACAACGTGCTCAGAGGGGGCAGCAATGCACCAGATACGACAGCAATGCACTAGATAGGAGGGCATTGCACTACCTGCTATCTAGTGCAACGCTGCGCTAACTAGTGCAATACCACTGAGCAACAAGCCAACACGCGGCAAGGTGTGCCCCGTAGTCCCTCAACAAGCCTTCGGCCGAACCAGACCGGGCAGCCTTGCACCCGTTCGGGAGCATTCAACCTGATCGGGAACGTTCAACCCGTTAGGGAAGATTCAACCCGATCAGAAGGGGTTGAATCTTCCCAATCGGGTGTAACACCCCATCGGTAACAAGTGTCGTCGCAGATCTGGCGGTCAGCCACATCCCCTGCCGCGTTCTACAAGCCCAGACCGCGCAGCGCTGCACTAGATACGACAGCAATGCACTAGATAGGAGGGCACTGCACTAGCTACTACGTAGTGCACTGCTGCGCCAAGTAGTGCAATGCCACTGAGCAACAAGCATCAGTGCGGAGATGCGCCTTGACTCGCCAGTCAAAGCACGAGGCAACGCAGTTCAGCGGCGACTAAAAAGACAACTCACGACCGAGAAACATGCGCCGGCCACAACGCCACTCACAGCAGCGGACGCAAGCTGGCGAGACGCACTGCTGCGAGGCTGAGCAACTCCCACCGCCGAAGGCGCCGAGCTCACTTTTCTTTCATCGAGCACCGCAGGATTTCCATGGCCTTCGGCTTCGCCACGTGCATCGCCGCGATCCGAGGACGGCACATCGATAAGGTCATGTGCAGGAAGCGGCGAACAAATCTCACAGGGGCTATCAGGATCAAACAGCTGATAGAGCCGAGGCCTCCACACTGGCATCAGCACGCCAGCAACGAACAAGGCCGCGAGAGAAGCAGAGAAAGCAAGCGCTACCGCATACCAGGCTATGACCAGGCGATAGTTGGCATCACACTCAGTGGCAGCGCAGTAGGCTTGGAGAACCTCGAACGACTCAAGCATTTTCGGTAGCAGAATGCCCACGACAGCAAGGCTTCCACCAATAATGAGAGTGACCTCGCGTTGCAAGGAATCGTAGTGAACGAGCATCATCTGAATGATCAGGGAGATCAAACAGAGAGCCAAGACGAGAATCGCCTCATACGCTGACACCACGCCAGCTCCACCGACGCCGTAGAAGGCGGCAAGGGGCTTTCCAAGCCCAATACAGTCATACGCGAAAGCCAGCGAGCAGGAAACAATTGCCAGTAGCACAGCCAGAACAGCACATTGCTCCCATAACGACCGCTTCGAGCTGATCATCCCTATAACCGACATAATCAGTGATAGGGACAGCGACCCGAAAACTAGAGCGGTGATCTGCAACGTCCCTTGCCCGAACAGCTGCGCGTTCAAAGAAAAGCAGAAGCGAGCAATAGAACCAGCAATTGTAACGATCGCACCCACGAACACAAACCATCGCAAGAACAGGCGATCCCGACAACGACACTTGGACTGCGCAGCATTGCTCATTCACCCAGTCTACCGCCGCGAGCTTTACACCTAGCCCCGCTCACCGCCCCACGTCTGGCAGATCCACCTCCACCAGAACCGGGTTCAAGCGCACCCATGCGACCGCCAGCTCCGTAATATCGTCGACTGCCTGATGGGACATGGAGCGACCCTTCAGGGAGGTGACGGCAGCCTCGGCCCGAGCCACGGAGGCAGGCGGCATCGGCAGGCCTGAACGCACGACACCGAGATACTGGTCCAGCAACGCCCCAAAAGAACGATCCCAGTTGATGCCGCCGTTGTCATAGACCTCGTAGCCGACCCGCCCCGCGATGCGAATGACCTCGCCCTGCAGCGTCTGGCACTGGCCACTGTCGGGTACGAGAAGATCCCATAATTCCCCGTGCTGGCGCAGAGCAGGCACGGACGGATCCAGCTCCAGCCGCTCCCCGACGGCAGGCGCAGGCTTCGCCTCGCGCTGCTCCACCCCGAATAGGGCGCACAGCTCCGACAACGCGGCCGAGGCCTCGTCGAGCTCCTCCTGAGAGAGCCGCTCCGGCAGCCCGTGCGTGATGAACGTGCAGCGCATCCGGTCCATGGCCGCAGCGCGGTCGGCACCCGCTCGCCGACAGGTGCCCCAACGGACAGAAGCAACCGAATGACCGCGAGCGCGCGCGGTGCGTCCAGGAAGTTGTGCCAGGACACCACGTTCTCAACAAGCGTCGCCTTCCCGTACACCCTCGAATCAGCAACAACCAGCGGATCCGCGCCCCACGCAATCATCTGCTCCACGTCGGCAACGGGAAAACGCACGACGACGCCAAACAACGCCGTCTGATCGGACGTATCGCGCGCATTGATATCGCCTCCGCGAGCGATCAGCAACGGAATCTGATCGAGGCATCGTGACCAAACGCGCGCGTGGATCGGAGTGCGCTGATACCGGTCACGCGAGTTGATGTCCTCGCCCCGCGCGAGCAGGAAGTCGGTGATTTCCTCGGAGGCCGGGAAATGCATGAGCCGCGACTCATAGGCGGAGCCCCGCAGGTACGCGCCGACCTCGCAGCGCTCGACCGCGCGCGCCACGGCCTCGACGTCTCCGGATGCGATGATTTGCTTGATGTCCGCGGGCAGGGTCTTACGCAGGCGCATGCCTACTCTCCTCTCTGAGTTCCTGGGGCCAGTCTAACCGCGCGCCTACACCCCCTCAGACGATCCGACACCGCGCTTCGCACGCTCCGTGAGCACGCGCTCGACAACGCACGGCAGGCGGGTGGGGGTGTCGCGGTGGCGACGAAGCGTGAAGAACAGACGCGCGCGGTTCAGCGGCGAGACGCGTACGGTTTCGGGCCAGCGCGCGGCCCGTACTGCACGGTGTCAGCAACCTCAAGGCGCCGCGTCGAGTTGCCGACGCGCACCCACAGCTCGGCCTCTCCCTTGCCCTTGGGGCCCTTGAGGTACACGGGGCGCATAGACGGCGGGATCGTCACCC
>CALBAF010000243.1 GCA_937926415.1 uncultured Actinomyces sp. | reverse complement strand
CTCGTCGGCCCCCTACGCGGCCGACCTCCCGGGTGCGTGAGGAGCCCAACCGGGCCCCTGCCTCGTTGCGGGGCTAAATCCCGGTACGATAGGCGCATGACCGATTCTTCTTCCACGCCCACGCAAGCACCCGCAGACGACACCCCCGAGCAGGTCAAGGTTCGCGCGGCCAAGCGCGCGCGCCTCATGGAGGCCGGCATCCCCGCCTACCCCGTGCGCCTGCCGATCACGACCACCATCAAGGAGGTGCGCGAGAAGTACGCCCACCTCGAGGCCGGCGAAGAGACCGAGGACTACGTGGGCCTGGCGGGCCGCGTCATCCTCGCGCGCAACGGCGGCAAGCTCTGCTTCGCGACCCTCATGGACGGCGAAGGCAACAAGATCCAGGTCATGCTCTCCGCCGCCTCCGTCGGCGCCGAGTCCCTGGCCGCCTACAAGAACGACGTCGACCTGGGCGATCACCTCTTCGTCCACGGCCGCGTGATCTCCTCGCGCCGCGGCGAGCTGTCGATCTTCGCGGCCCCCGCCGAGGTCACCCCCGAGGCGCAGGCCGAGTACGATGCCGCGCCCACCGCGCTGCCCGCCCCCGACGCCTCCTGGGCCATTGCCTCCAAGGCGCTGCGCCCCCTGCCCAAGACGTGGACCACCGAGGACGGTGAAGAGATCACCCTGTCCGAGGACCAGCGCATCCGCCGCCGCGAGCTCGACCTGATCACGCGCCCCGCCGCGCGCGACATGGTCCGCATCCGCGCGGCCGTCAACCGCTCGATCCGCGAGAACTTCTTCCGCCGCGACTACATCGAGCTCGAGACGCCGATGCTGCAGATGATTCACGGTGGCGCGGCTGCCCGCCCCTTCACGACGCACATGAACGCGCTCGACACCGATCTCTACCTGCGCATCGCCACGGAGATCTACCTCAAGCGCGCGGTCGTCGGCGGCGTGGATCGCGTCTTCGAGATGAACCGTAACTTCCGCAACGAGGGCATGGATTCCTCGCACAGCCCCGAGTTCACATCCCTGGAGGCCTACGAGGCCTACTCGGACTACAACGGCATGGCCGACCTGACCCGCGACCTCATCCAGCAGGCCGCGCGCGACGCCTTCGACCTGTCCGAGGGCGAGGAAATCGTGCGCCTGGCCGACGGCACCGAGTATGACCTCTCGGGCGAGTGGGATCGCATCGACCTGTACGGCTCCACCTCCGAGGCCCTGGGCGAGGAGATCACGGTGGAGACGCCGCGCGAGACCCTCGTCAAGTACGCGGAGCGCATCGGCCTGGAGGTCGACGACTACGCCGTGTCCGGCAAGATCGTTGAAGACATCTTCGAGGAGCTCGTCGCCTCCAAGCTGTGGGCGCCGACCTTCGTCTACGACTTCCCGGAGGACACCTCCCCGCTGACCCGCTACCACCGCTCGCGCCCCGGCCTCACCGAAAAGTGGGACCTGTACGTGCGCGGCTTCGAGACGGGCACCGCCTACTCTGAGCTGGCCGACCCGGTTGTCCAGCGCGAGCGCTTTGAGGCGCAGGCCCTCGCGGCCGCCAACGGCGACCCCGAGGCCATGGTCATGGACGAGGACTTCCTCATCGCCATGGAGCAGGGCTTCCCGCCGTGCGGCGGCATGGGCATGGGTATCGACCGCCTGCTCATGGTCCTCACCGGCCAGGGCATCCGCGAGACGATTCCGTTCCCGCTGGTCAAGCGCCTGGGCTGATCTGAGCAGATACGGGCCCTGGCCTCGTTTCCATCGTGGACGAGGCCAGGGCCCGTTCTCGTTCGTGGGTGTCCCCTTGGGCTCAGATGTAGGAGCGGCGGGGAGCCATGCGTGTGTGGACGAGGTCGAGGAGCTCGTGCGCGGCCCCGTCGTCGAGGACGAGGTCGGTGGCGACCCCCGCGCGCAGTGCCCCGAGGAGCGGCAGTGCCTTCGAAGCGCCGGAGACGACGCAGAGGCGGCGCGGGATCTTCTTGAGCGTGGCCGGGCTTGGGCCGGAGGCTCGCTCGTTGAGGTGCATGTTCGTTGAGCCGTCCTCGCGGATGAGGACGGTGCACACGTCGCCGACGACCCCGTCGTTCTGGGCTGCCGCGATCTCGTTGGGGTCGAGGAATCCGCCCGAATAGACGTGGGAGGGTAGGCGGGCCGACATGGAACCGACGCCGAACAGGGCGACGTCCGCGCTGTCGATCGTGTTGAGGACCGACTGAACGGAGCGTTCGCGCCACAGGGCTTCCTTGGTGTCCGCATAGTCGAAGAAGGCGGGGACGGGGAAGTTGACGATGCGCCCCCCGATAGCCTTCGCGGCGCGGGCGATGATGGCCTCGGCGTAGGGCATGCCCGACTCGGTGGCGGTGGCCGCTCCGTTAAGCTGGACGACGGTGGAGCCCGGGAACGTCACATGCGGCATTGCTCGCGTGACCTCCGCGGTGGTATTCCCCCAGGCGATACCGAGGGTGACGCCGGGGAAGAGCATGTCGATGAGGTGTTCGGCCGCGACGAGAGCAACGTTGTGCAGGCGGTTGACCTCGGTGTGGACGTCGTGGACGGGAACGACGGAAACCTGGACGCCGAAGAGGTCGGCGATTTGTCCCGCGAGGGTGCCCTTGAGGCCGGGGGAGGTGGACACTGAGATGCGCACCAGGCCGACCTCCCGCGCGTGGGCGAGAAGTCGTGAGACCGAGGAGCGTGATATCTGCAGGTGGCGGGCGATTGTCTCCATCGTCTGCCCCTGGAGGTAGTACATCGAGGCGGCCTCATGCGCCTGTTCGTCACGTATTGTCACGTTTTCTAGTGTGCCATGCACAGGCGTGCAGATGTGTGACTTTGGGAATTAAAGAGTCTGAAGGGGCGACAAGTAAAATGCGTGTCATATGGTCAGGGTCACATGCGAGGGCCTGCACGGATGTGCACTCAGTTTGGGCTAACGTGCATCAAGTGTCATACTGTGATGTGACCCGCGAAGCTTATCCGAGCGGATATTGTTCGACGGTACACAGTTGGCGGTGAAAGAACACCGGTGACCCGGCGCGAAGACGCGTCGGAGAAAGATAGGGAAACATGCTCACAACACTGCTCCCGGCAGCCGCAGATGCGGCTGTCCCTACCACGGGCCAGATTTTCTGGTCTGAGTTCCTTGGCACCACGATCCTGCTGCTCCTCGGTGGCGGCGTTGTCGCCACGAACCTGCTGCCCAAGTCCAAGGGCAAGGGCGGCGGCTGGCTGCTCATCAACTGGGGATGGGGCCTGGCGGTCTTCGCCGGCGTCTACGTCGCGTTCCGCTCTGGCGGTCACCTGAACCCCGCCGTGACGATCGCCAAGATCGTCGCCCACATGTTCGACCCCAACGTCACCCTGGCGGGTGACATTCCTGTCACCGGCACCAATGTTGCGGTCTACGTCGTCGCTCAGTTCCTCGGTGCCTTCGTCGGCGCTGTTCTGTGCTGGCTGACCTTCAAGAAGCACTTCGACGAGGATTGCGACCCCGCCCTCAAGCTCGGCGTCTTCTCCACCGGCCCCGAGATCCGCTCCTACGGTTGGAACTGCCTCACTGAGGCCATCGGTACCGCCGTCCTGATCCTGTGGATCTTCGTCTCCGGCTACACCGAGACCGCCGTCGGCCCGCTTGGCGTCGCCCTCATCATCGTCGTCATCGGTAACTCGCTCGGTGGCCCCACCGGTTACGCCATCAACCCGGCCCGTGACCTCGGCCCCCGTATCGCCCACGCGATCCTCCCGATCAAGGGCAAGGGCGGCTCCGACTGGGGCTACTCCTGGGTTCCCGTCGTCGGCCCGATCATCGGCGCCATCGTCGGCACCGTTCTCTACTACCTCACCCTCGCCTGAGAGTGAGTGCGCGGGCGAGGCCTCCGCGGCCTCGCCCGCGTCATACCCCGCCGCCGGGGTGACACTTTGTGGGACTACGAAGTCCCGCCCGCCGCGCAGGTGGATTGACGCGGCATACACAACGACGTGATAACGCCTCCGAAAGGACACTCATGACCACCGAAAAGTTCGTTCTCGCCATCGATCAGGGCACTACCTCGACCCGTGCGATCATCTTCAACCACTCCGGCGAGATCGTCTCCGTCGGACAGAAGGAATTCACCCAGATCTTCCCGAACCCGGGCTGGGTGGAGCACAACCCCATCGAAATCTGGGAGACCACCCGCACCGTCGTCGCTGAGGCCCTGCAGAAGGCGGAGATTAACCGCCACAGCCTCGCCGCCGTCGGCATCACCAACCAGCGTGAGACCACCGTCGTGTGGGACAAGAACACCGGCGAGCCCGTCTACAACGCGATCGTCTGGCAGGACATGCGTACCTCCGACATCGTCAAGGAACTCGAGGGTGACGAGGGCCCGGACCGCTTCCGCCAGATTTGTGGCCTCGGTCTGTCCCCCTACTTCTCCGGCTCCAAGATCAAGTGGATCCTCGACAACGTCGAGGGTGCTCGCGAGCGCGCCGAGGCTGGCGACCTGCTCTTCGGCAACACCGACTGCTGGGTCCTGTGGAACCTGACGGGTGGCGTCAACGGCGGCGTGCACTGCACCGACGTCACCAACGCCTCGCGCACCATGCTCATGGATATCCGCACGCTGCAGTGGCGCGAGGACGTCTGCGAGATCTTCGGCATCCCGATGTCGATGCTCCCCGAGATCAAGTCTTCGTCTGAGATCTACGGCTACGGCCGCAAGAACGGTCTGCTCATCGACACCCCGATCTCCGGTATCCTCGGCGACCAGCAGGCGGCCACCTTCGGCCAGGCCTGCTTCGAGAAGGGCATGGCGAAGAACACCTACGGCACCGGCTGCTTCATGCTCATGAACACCGGCACCGAGCCCGTCTTCTCCGACAACGGCCTGCTCACCACCGTGGCCTACAAGATCGGCGACCAGCCGGCCGTCTACGCCCTCGAGGGTTCGATCGCCGTCGCCGGTTCGCTGGTCCAGTGGCTGCGCGACAACCTGGGCATGATCGTCAAGTCTTCGGACATCGGCGAGCTGGCCAGCACGGTCGAGGACAACGGCGGCGTCTACTTCGTGCCCGCCTTCTCCGGCCTGTTCGCCCCCTACTGGCGTTCGGACGCTCGCGGCGCGATCGTGGGCCTGACCCGCTACGTCAACAAGGGCCACATCGCCCGCGCCGTCGAGGAGTCGACTGCGTTCCAGAGCGCCGAGGTCCTCGACGCGATGAACGCCGACTCCGGTGTGCCGCTCAAGGAGCTCAAGGTTGACGGCGGCATGACGCACGACGACCTGGTCATGCAGTTCCAGGCTGACCTGTGCGGCGTCGACGTCGTTCGCCCGAAGGTCATCGAGACCACCGCGCTGGGCGCCGCCTACGCCGCCGGCATGGCGGTCGGCTTCTGGTCGGGCACCGACGATGTCGTGGCCAACTGGCAGGAAGGCAAGCGCTGGACGCCGTCCATGGAGCCGGCCGAGCGCGACCGCACGTACCGCCTCTGGAAGAAGGCCGTCACGCGTACGCTCGACTGGGTTGACGACGACGTGAAGTGATTGTCACTCCATAGAAATTGACGAGGCCGGGGCTGCGTTGAGCAGTCCCGGCCTCGCTCTATCCGGTTGTACATAGGACTCAAGGCCGCATAGGTATAGACAATCGTCAGTTACTCTATTCCCATGGAAAACCCTAATAATCAAACGACATACCTCGTCGTAGATGGCGAGAATATCGATGCCACGCTGGGCCTTTCTGTCCTTGATCGTCGCCCGAATCCTGAGGAGCGCCCCCGCTGGGATCGTGTCCTCGAGAGCGCGCACGGCCGCTGGGGGCAGAAGGCCAAGGGTCTGTTCTTCCTGAACGGCTCCTCCGGCTTCCTGCCGATGGGCTTCGTTCAGGCGCTCACGGCCATGGACTACTCGGTCATCCCCCTGTCGGGCCCGGTCGACATGAAGGTCGTCGACGTCGGCCTCCAGCGCACGATGGACGCGATTGCGAATCTTGGCTCTGGCGACGTCATCCTGGCCAGCCACGACGCGGACTTCCTGCCCCAAATCGAGACCCTCCTCGACCAGGGGCGCCGCGTCGCGGTCATGTGCTTCAAGGAGTTCCTCTCCTCCCAGCTCCACGAGCTGGAGGAACGAGGCCTGGAGATCATCGACCTCGAATACGACGTGCACGCCTTCCAGGTGCGTCTGCCCAGGCTCCACATCATTGACATCGACGACTTCGACCCGATGTCCTTCCTGTAAACCCTGGCCGTGCGTCCGCGAGTGGGCGCGTTGCCACCGACGTGACGAACCGGGCGGCCCCGTGAGGGGCCGCCCGGCCTGTCTATGCGTGCGGCTGGGCCGCGTTGCTCACGCCTGGGTGTTGTTGCCCTTCAGGGCGGCCAGGCGAGCCTCGATCTCCACCTGCGAGGAGTCGGTCTGGAGCTCAGCGAACTGGGCGTCCAGCGAGGAGGCGGCCAGTTCCATCTTGCCCTGGGCGAGGGCCTCCTGCTGGCGCACGCGGTCCTCGAAGCGGCCGAGCTCGCTCGTGGGGTCCAGGATGTTGATGGAGCCGAGGGCCTCCGTCACCTGGGCCTGAGCCTTGGCGGTCTTTTCACGGGCGATCAGCTGGTCGCGGCGGGTCTTGAGCTCGGAGAGCTTGTCCTTCATCTGAGCGAGGCCGCTCTTGAGGCGCTCGGCCACGTCGCGCTGAGTGGCGAGAGCAGGCTCCTCGGTCTTGATCTCGTTCTCGAACTGGATCTGCTTGCCGAGGGCAACCTTGGCCAGGTTGTCCCACTTGTCGGCTCCGGCCTCGTCGCCGGCGGCGCGCAGGGAGTCAGCCTTAGCGGAAGCAGCGGCGGCCTTCTGTCCCCAGTCGGCCGCAGCCTTGACGTCTTCCTCGTAGTCGCGCTCGGCCATACGCAGGTTACCCAGGGTCTGAGCGATCGCGTTCTCGGCCTCGATGATCGAGTTGGTGTAGTCGCGGATGAGCTGGTCGATCATCTTCTGCGGGTCCTCGGCCTTGTCGAGGAGCGCGTTGATGTTCGCCTTGGCGAGCTGAGCAATGCGGCCCAGGATCGTCTGCTTTTCGGCCATGATGTTCTCCTTTGAGGTGGTGCGCATCTGCGCGTTGTGGGTTGGTGCGCGTGCGCGCGGGTTGTGAGCGAGATGAAGCCTCGCGCGATTGGTGGGTGGGCTACAAGTCGCCCAAACCGGTCGTCGGGTCAGTGTGTGTGGGGGAGAGGACTGCCGTGACGCTGAGTGCGCGTCTCCCGAGTGCTGCCACGCAGGGCGAAGCGGATCGAGCGAGGCGTGCAGCCTGGCTCTCATTGCACGCACGTGTTCGAGAGTCTCGAATCCGCGGCATGTGATCCTCCTCGGTTAGTGGCGAACAGATCAAGATACATCATTGCGAGGCGCAACGCCCTCAATCTAATGTATTTTGAATCACATTGTTTTGGTATGGGACCAGTGTACGTGATGGTCGGGTGCGGGTGGAAATCGGCCGGGCGTGAGCCGGTGTCGGGTATGGTCATGCGCAACGTCGTCATGATTGTCAGCGCGTGCGGTGATGAATGTTCGTCAACCTCCTCTCTCGTTGTCCCGGTGCCGCAAGCGCGCGTAGGGCGAGTGTGGTGGCTCGCGAGGCCGCTGCGATTGCCTGTAGGGGGCATCTAAGTCAACAGGAAAAAGGGCTCTTCATAGTTGGGGGTGTCGTTGGGGTTTGAATCCTCCTGTTTCGAGGAGTGCTCGGGTGGTGTAGTTGGTGAGGTTTCGCAAGTTCGAGTGCGGAGCCGCGTCGGTGTTCGAGGTGGCCGTTGGTGGCTTCGGTGGGATCGCCTGTGGTGTGGGGGCTGGTCGAAGTAGGCCAGGATATCTCTGGATTGCCGTTTGAGCGTTCTTCCCAGTGAGACGATCTCCGTGAGGGCGGTAGCGACGCCCGCGCCGCTGGTGACGTTCTTGCCCGATGTGCCTGCGGCACTCATCGAGAGCACCACCGGCCAAGTGCGCGACGTGGAAGAGATCCATGACCGCCCTCGCGCCGGGGAGTTCTTCAGCGGCTGCGCTTGTGAACCCGGTAAATCGATCCATCGCGGCGATCTCCATGCGCTCGCGCCACGTGTTGGGCTGGGAGGCCGCCCAGATGTGGGATGCCACCCGCAGGGTACGTGAGCCAAGCGCCTGACCGCCGTGCCACAAGAAGTTCCCTGGCACGCGCAGCGTCGGCACCACCGATCCTCATCAGCAATATGGCATACCAACACTGCAGGGTCTGGCTCAATGCGCTGACCCGTCACCTCCAACCCCAGGTCATCCGGGCGAGCGCCCGCGCTCAGATCGGGGCGATCACAGATGGTACTGGGAATGTTGAGGTCTTTCAGATGGACGGTGTAGGAATCAGTAAATAGTCCATCTCTGATTACGAAATACAAAATGGCTATCCTACCTTTGTAAATAATGGATAATATAGCGGAATGTTTTAATGCAACTTCAACCTAACTATTTGGAATTAGTAAAGAGATTGAGCTAGAAGAGAGTGTTCTTGAATCTAATAAATGCTCTGATCAATTAAGTGAAATTATAAAAGCTGTCAAATGTATCGAGCATTTCCCACATGCTGATGGACAACACTTAGAGGATTTACTTTACCGACCAAGAGGCAATCAGCTAGACACAAAAGATGGAGGAGAGTTGTAAGTTGATTCAACTTCTCAGAAGAGGACATTTCATAACCAAAATGAACCTAGTTTTATTGTAGCGAGAGAAAATCTCCATTAGAGCTCTTGATTGAAAACAAGGAGCTATTAGATTTAATAATAAGTGAGGATGATCTCACTTTTATATTGAAACACTATGAGTTTATTTGTTGCACTATGTTCTAAAATGTATGTTACAATAATTTGCAGCTCTACGATAGAAAGGTCTTAAGGTGGCAACTCTTATCCAGCATAAACGTGTAGAATTTTCAGAACTATTTTATGACCTAGTGTTTGTTTTTGCAATTTCAAAAGCAACTGCTTTAATTCACCCTCTTCATGACGGTGTTGTGGCTTGGGATTCTTTACTTGATTTCTTCATCTCTGTCATGGTTATCATCAATTCCTGGATGATTCAAACCATTTATACCAATCGCTATGGAACGAACTCGTTATTTAATATGGTAATCATGTTTATCAACATGGGACTTATGCTCTTTATATCCAATATGATTGGATACAATTGGCAACAA
>CALBAF010000242.1 GCA_937926415.1 uncultured Actinomyces sp. | reverse complement strand
TGGCTGCGTCGCGGCAAGGCGTCCGCCGACGCGCGCCAGCTCTTCCTTGAGGGCGGCCGCGACGGCGACTCCTTCTACCGCGACCGCTGGAGCTACGACAAGATCGTGCGCTCCACCCATGGCGTGAACTGCACGGGCTCGTGCTCGTGGAAGATCTTCGTCAAGGACGGCGTCATCACCTGGGAAACCCAGCAGACTGACTACCCGTCAACCGGCGCTGACATGCCCGAGTACGAGCCCCGCGGCTGCCCGCGTGGCGCTGCGTTCTCGTGGTACGAGTACTCGCCGACCCGTATTAAGTACCCCTACGTGCGCGGCGTCCTGCTCGACATGTTCCGCGAGGCCAAGAAGCGCCTCGGGGATCCCGTCGACGCGTGGGCCGCGGTCGTTGAGGACCCGGAGAAGGCGCGTGCCTACAAGTCGCAGCGTGGCCGCGGCGGCATGGTCCGCGTGTCGTGGGAAGAGGCGATGGAGATCGTCGCCGCCGCCTACGTGCACACGATCAAGCAGTACGGCCCCGACCGCATCGCCGGCTTCTCGGTCATCCCCGCCATGTCGATGATCTCCTACGGTGCGGGCTCCCGCTTCCACGAGCTCATCGGCGCCACCATGCTGTCCTTCTACGACTGGTACGCGGACCTGCCCCCAGCCTCGCCTCAGGTGTTCGGCGACCAGACCGACGTGCCCGAGGCCGGCGACTGGTTCAACTCGCAGTACCTCATCATGTGGGGCTCGAACCTGCCGCTGACCCGTACCCCCGACGCTCACTTCATGGCCGAGGCCCGCTACCACGGCCAGAAGGTCATCGTCGTGTCCCCGGACTTCGCGGATAACACGAAGTTTGCGGACGACTGGTTGCGCGTCCAGCCCGGCACGGACGGTGCCCTGGCGCAGGCGATGGGCCACGTCATCCTCAAGGAATTCCATGTCGGCAAGCGCGAGCCCATGTTCCTCGATTACATGAAGCGCTACACCGACTCCCCGTTCCTGGTGGAGATTAACGAGGTCGGCGAGGGCGCCCACGAGGGCATCGACCCGACGACCCTGGTCCCCGGCAAGTTCCTGACGGCCGCCAAGATGCCCGCAGGCACGACCGAGCGCACCGAGAACAATGAGTTCCGTCCCCTCGTCATCGAGGCCGACGGCACGGTCAAGGATCCGGGCGGCACGCTCGCCGATCGCTTCGGCGAGGAGGGCGCCGGCCACTGGAACCTCAACCTGGACGGCGTCGAGCCCGTCATGTCCATCATGGACACGGACGAGTGGGAAGCCGTCGAGATTGCCCTGCCGCGCTTCGACCTGCCCGCGGCCCCCGGCCAGGCCTCGGTCGGCGGTGGCTACGTGAAGCGTGGCGTGCCCGCGCGCCGCGTCAACGGTCGCCTCGTGACGACCGTGTTCGACATCCTGCTCGCCCAGTACGCCGTCGAGCGTGAGGGCCTGCCGGGTGAGTGGCCCACCGACTACATGGACGCCTCCACGCCGGGCACCCCCGCGTGGCAGGAGGAGTTCACGTCGGTTCCCGCCGCCGCAGCCATCAAGATCGGCCGCGAGTTCGCGCAGAACGCGGTTGAGACGCAGGGCCGTTCCATGATCCTCATGGGCGCCGGCACGAACCACTACTACCACTCCGACGAGATGTACCGTACGTTCCTGGCGCTCACGGAAATGTGTGGCACCCAGGGCCGCAACGGCGGTGGCTGGGCCCACTACGTGGGTCAGGAGAAGGTCCGCCCGATCATGGGTTGGGGCTCCTTCACCTTCGCCCTGGACTGGGCACGCCCGCCGCGCCAGATGATCTCCACCGGCTGGTACTACATGACCACGGACCAGTGGCGCTACGACGGTGCTGCGGCCTCGGCCATGGGAAACCCGATCAAGTCCTCGAACCTGGACGGCAAGCAGCTGGTCGACACCCTCGTCGAGTCGGTTCAGCGCGGCTGGATGCCCTGCTACCCGACGTTCTCCAAGGGCTCGACCCAGCTGGGCCGCGAGGCCGCCGAGGCCGGCATGGCCCCCGCGGAATACGTGTCCCAGGAGCTGCGCGAGGGTCGCCTCCAGTTCGCGATCGAGGACCCGGACGCCCATCACAACGTCCCGAAGATCCTCGCGAACTGGCGTACGAACCTGCTCGGCTCGTCCGCGAAGGGCACCGAGTTCTTCCTGCGTCACATGCTGGGTACCGGCAACGAGGTCAACGCCGAGGAGCTGGAAGAGGGCAACCGTCCCGCGTCCGTCAACTGGCGCGAGGCTCACCCCGGCAAGCTCGACCTCATGTGGGTCGCGGACTTCCGTAACACCTCGACGACGCTGCACTCCGACGTGGTGCTGCCCGCCGCCACGTGGTACGAGAAGCACGACCTGTCCTCCACGGACATGCACCCCTTTATGCACTGCTTCGACGAGGCCGTGAACCCGCCGTGGGAGGCACGCACTGACTTCGAGGTGTTCCAGACCCTGGCTCGCCTCGTCGGCCGCATGGCCCCCGGCCACCTGGACACCCAGACGGACGTCGTCGCTGTTCCGCTGGGGCACGACTCCCCGGACGCCATGACCATGGCGGATGGCGTCGTTCCCGAGCAGACGTGGACGCCCGGCAAGACCATGCCGAAGCTGGTTGCGATCGAGCGCGACTACACGCAGGTCGGCTACAAGTACGACCGCATCGGACCGCTCGTGCCCAAGGCCGGCCTGGCCTCGAAGGGCGTCCCGTACAACGTGCAGGAGGCCTACGAGCAGCTCGGCGACCTCAACGGCCGCGCCCCCATGGACGGCAACGCCGGAGAGGGTGCGCCGCTGTGCGACACCGCCATCAAGGCGGCGAACATGGCGCTGCGCTTCTCGGGCACCACGAACGGCTCACTGGCCGTTCAGGGCTTCCGCACGCTGGAGAAGCGCGTCGGCAACGAGATGGCCTTCCTGGCCGAAGGTGATGAAGAAAAGAAGATCACCTACCAGGACACCGTCCTGCAGCCGCGCAGCGTCATCACCAGCCCCGAGTGGTCGGGCTCCGAGCACGGCGGTCGCCGCTACAGCGCCTTCGTGCAGAACGTCGAGTGCCGCAAGCCGTGGCACACGCTCACGGGCCGCCCGCAGTTCTACGTCGACCACGACTGGATGATGGACATGGGCGAGTCCCTGCCGATCTTCCGTCCGCCGCTCGACCTGGCACACATCTACGGTGAGCGCCCCGTCGGCGACCACCGTCCCGGTCAGCCGGGTCAGGCCGAGGTCGCGGTGCGATACCTGACGATCCACAACAAGTGGGCCATCCACTCGCAGTACTACGACAACCCGTACATGCTGACGCTGGGTCGTGGTGGCCAGACGGTGTGGATGAGCCCGCAGGACGCCGAGAAGATCGGCGTGCGCGACAACGAGTGGATCGAGGCGAAGAACCGTAACGGCACCGTGTCGGCTCGCGCCGTTGTCTCCCACCGCATCCCGGAGGGCACGGTGTTCATGCACCACGCCCAGGATCGCCAGATCAACACCCCGCTGAACGAGGAGTCCGGCAAGCGCGGCGGTACGCACAACTCGCTGACCCGAATCTTCATTAAGCCGAGCCACCTGGCCGGCGGATACGCGCAGTTCGCCTACGCGTTCAACTACTACGGTCCCACCGGCAATAACCGCGACGAGGTCACGGTTATCCGCCGCCGCTCCCAGGAGGTGCAGTTCTGATGAAGGTCATGGCTCAGATCGCGATGGTGATGAACCTCGACAAGTGCATCGGCTGCCACACCTGTTCGGTCACCTGTAAGCAGGTGTGGACGAACCGCGACGGCACCGAGTACATCTGGTTCAACAACGTCGAAACCCGTCCCGGCGTGGGCTACCCCCGCGGCTGGGAGGACCAGAAGAAGTGGAAGGGTGGCTGGAAGCGCACCGCCACGGGCCGCCTCGTTCCCCGTCAGGGCGGACGCGTCGCCTCGCTCGCGAAGATCTTCGCGAACCCGACGCAGCCGACCATGAAGGACTACTACGAGCCGTGGACGTACGAGTACGACAAGCTGCTCCAGGCGCCCGCGAACTCCCGCGCGATCCCGACGGCCCGCGCGAAGTCCAAGATCACGGGCGAGCACATCGACAAGCCCGAGTGGGGCCCGAACTGGGACGATGACCTCGGTGGCTCCATGGAGACCCTGGATCAGGACCCCGTCCTGCACCAGATGAACCTCCAGGTCGCCAAGACCATCGAGGACGCGTACATGTTCTACCTGCCTCGCATCTGCGAGCACTGCCTGAACCCGACCTGTGTGTCGGCGTGCCCCTCGGGCGCGATGTACAAGCGCTCCGAGGACGGCATCGTCCTGGTCGACCAGGATCAGTGCCGCGGCTGGCGCATGTGCGTCTCCGCCTGCCCCTACAAGAAGGTCTACTTCAACCACAACACGGGCAAGGCCGAGAAGTGCACGCTGTGCTACCCGCGCCTTGAGGTCGGCCAGCCGACCATCTGCTCGGAGACCTGCGTGGGTCGCCTGCGCTACATGGGCGTGCTGCTCTACGACGCGGACCGCGTCACCTGGGCCGCCTCCCAAGAGGACGAGCGCGACCTGTACCGCGCCCAGCGTGAGATCCTGCTCGACCCGAACGACCCGCAGGTGGTCGCCCAGGCTCAGGCCAACGGCGTTCCCCACTCGTGGATCACGGCCGCTCAGCAGTCCCCGATCTGGAAGCTCATCACCGAGTACGAGGTCGCCCTGCCGCTGCACCCCGAGTTCCGCACGCTGCCGATGGTCTGGTACGTGCCGCCGCTGTCCCCGGTCGTCGACCAGGTGACCGCGTCCGGCAGCGACGGTGAGGACCACAAGGTTCTGCTGTCCGCCATCTCGCAGATGCGCATCCCGCTGGAGTACCTGGCCGGCCTGTTCACGGCCGGAGACACGGCTCCCGTGGAGCTGGCGCTGCGTCGCCTCGCCGCGATGCGCTCCTACATGCGCGACGTCTTCGTCGACAACCCGACGAACGAGGAGATCCCGGCCTCCGTGGGCATGACCCCGGAGAAGGTCAAGGAGATGTACCGACTGCTGTCGATCGCCAAGTACGACGACCGCTTCGTCATCCCGACCGCCCACCCCGAGATGCCGCGCGGCATCAAGGAGCTCGAGGGCTGCCCGGTGTCCTACGACGTCGAGGCCTTCCACGGCCTGGCACCCGCCACGTCGAACCGCCCGATGGGTGGCTCGTCGCCGGAGGGACGCCAGATGCTCCCCCTTGAGGTCGTTCGATGAGTACTTTCGTCGGCATTCCGCGTATTCCTACGGCCGCTCCGGAGACGGAGATGGATCCGCAGGACGCGCGCGGCGTGCGCATGGCGGTCTCGGTCCTCCTGGACTATCCGGGGGATGACTTCGAGACCAAGCTGGACGCGGTCGAGGAGGCTCTGGCGGACCTGCCGGAGCCGGCCTCGGCGTCCCTGGCCTCGTTCGTGAGCTACGCTCGCGCCGCTGGCCTGCGCGCCATGCAGACCACCTACGTGGAGACGTTCGACCAGCGCCGCCGCTGCGCGCTCGGCCTGACGTACTACACGCACGGCGACACTCGCGGACGCGGCCAGGCCATCCTGGCCTTCAAGGAGATCCTGCGTCGCGCCGGTTTCGAGATGGAACGCGAGGAGCTTCCCGATCACCTGCCGGTGGTCCTGGAGTTCGCGGCCTTCGACGAGACCGGCACGGCCGAGGGCCTGCTGCGCTCCAACCGCGAGGGTATCGAGGTGATCCGCACGGCGCTGCGCGCCGCGGACTCCCCGTACGCGCCGCTGCTGGATGCGCTGGTCGCGACGCTGCCCGAGCCGGACGAAAAGACCATTGAGGGCTTCCGTAAGCTCATTAGCCAGGGGCCGCCCACCGAGCTGGTGGGCGTGGGCGATCTGTCTGCGACGCCCTTCCCGACTTCCGATTCAACGATGGGACGGTAACGTTCATGGAATCCGCACTTTTGCATGCCGCGTCTGCATCCCAGACGCAGTCGCTGTCCTTCCTGGACATTGCCCTGTGGGTGGTCCTGCCGTACGTGTCTTTCGCGATCCTCATCGTGGGCCTCGCGTGGCGCTACAAGACCGACCAGTACGGGTGGACCTCTCGTTCCTCGCAGTGGAATGAGCCGACCATCCTGCGTTGGGCCTCGCCGCTGTTCCACTTCGGCGTTCTCTTCGTGTTCGCGGGCCACGTCATGGGCCTCGTGATCCCGAAGACGTGGACCGAGGCGGCCGGCGTGCCTCAGCACACCTACCACCTGATGGCGACGATCCCCGGCTCGATCGCGGGTCTCATGACGGTCCTCGGCCTCGCGCTGCTGATCTACCGTCGCCTGGTGGTCAAGTCGGTGCGCGTGGCGACGACCCGCATGGACATCGTCACCTACGTGATGCTGGCGATCCCGGTGCTCCTGGGCGGGGCTGCGACCCTGCTGAACCAGGTGCTCGGCGGTCACGAGGGCTACGACTACCGCGAGACGATCTCCGTGTGGTTCCGCTCGATCTTCACGCTGCAGCCGCAGGCTCACCTGATGGTCGACGTGCCGCTGAGCTTCAAGCTGCACATCATCGCGGGCCTGCTGCTCTTCTGCATCTGGCCGTTCACTCGCCTCGTGCACGCAGTGAGCGCGCCGGTCGGCTACGTGGCGCGTCCCCCGGTGATCTACCGGTCGCGCGACGAGCGCCGCACGCACGAGATCACGCGCGGCGGTATGTCGGACTGATCGATCGCCGTGCCCGCCGCGGTGCCCCGCTCCTAGGTGAGGCTGTGGCGCGGTAAGCGGTGAGGCAGGAGCGTATGCTCGCCCCCTGCCTCTTTATCGGGGGTTCCCGCGTTCTCACCTGTAGGAATGAACTGCTAGACCCCGCGTAATGCGACCGACTGTTGGTATTGGCCGTGCGGGGGGCTGTCTATGATGGGTAGAATAAAGCGCGCTTTGTAAGTAAAGTAACAGCTTTAATGCCGTATGGAGATGCCTAAAAAGGGTATTTCCACTGATTATGAGGGAGAGAGAGGATACGTCATGAGCGATACCTCCCGTGCTCGGCCTCTGGCTGAAACGCTCGCCGCAATGGCGGCGTTGACCCCGGCACAGCATGCGCTCTTGGAGCGCATTTCGCACCATGCGACGCCCGTGACCGTGGCGGAGTTGGCTCAGGAAGCCGGCCTGCACGTCTCGAGTGTGCGCGAGACCCTTGAGGGTCTGTTCACCCTTGGCCTCGTGGAAAAGCAGCAGCTCCCCTCGTCCGGCCGTGGTCGTCCCGCGCTGGGCTATTCGACGATGACCCCGGCGGACCCCTCGTTTGCGGCGCAGATGCTGCACCAGCTCACGTCGTCGCTGCTGGCCTGGCTGCGCGTTGACGCGGCCGACCCGGCGGCTTCGGTGCGTGAGATTGGCTCGCGCTGGGCGGACGCCGCCCTCGAGACGATGGCGGTGCCTGATCACAGCCACAATGCGAACCGTCGCCCCGTGCGCGACACCTTCAATGTCGCGTCGCACCTGGGCAAGGTGCGCCTGTTCATGAACGCCATGGGTTTTGGGTCCGTTCCGCACGACACTGATCCGATGGCGGTCGTCCTGACGGCCTGTCCATTCACCGAGCCGGGTATGCCGGACGACCTGGCCCTCGAGCTGCGCCGCGGCATCGTCGAGCGCGTGTTCGAGCGGACGGCGACCGGCTTTGCCACCTGGTCACTGGAGAACGATCCCGAGGATCCTCTGCGCCTGACCGTCTACATTCGACGGCTCGATGAGGCGAACCCGAAGCCGCTGTCGACGACCCTTCACTTCTTCGGTGGAGCAGCCGAGGCGGCCGGTGGGTACATGCGTGAACTGCCGTCGTCTGAGACTCCCGCGACCCTGGGTGAACTCATCGATCAGCTCAGCTCAGAGAGCCCTGAGCTGGAGCGAATCCTCGCTGTGTCGAGCTACCTGGTCAACGAGCGCTCGGCTCGTCTGGATGCTGAGCTCGCGCCCGGCGCGCGCGTCGACGTGCTGCCTCCGTTTGCCGGCGGGTGAGATTTTTTAGTCATTTGTGTGGGGCGGTCAGGGTTGTAAAACAATCCTGGCCGCTCCCGCGTAAGATGAGGGGGAAGGCACTCCCGTCCCTGGAGGATCCAATGTCAGCTGAGATTGCAACCGGCATCACCGATGAGCCGCTGGATACTAGCGCGCTGATTGATAGCGCACGTCGGGATACGTGTGGTGCTGTGGCGTCCTTTATTGGGGTCGTGCGTAACCATGACGGTGGAGAGAGCGTGGATGCGATCGAGTATTCCTCGCACCCCTCCTCGCAGCAGATTCTGCGAGACATCGTCATGGAATTCAAGGATCGTCCAGGCGTGCATTGCATCGTCGCGTGGCACCGCGTGGGGCATCTGGAGATCGGCGAGGACGCGATGGTCGTCGCCGTCGCCGCGGAGCATCGTGCGCAGGCATTCCGCGCGGTCGAGGCCATCGTCGAGGACGTGAAGGCGAAGCTCCCGATCTGGAAGAAGCAGGAGCTGACCGACGGCTCTCACAACTGGTCGGGTCTGTGAGATGACGATCGGCGATCCTTTTTCCTGTGATGCGGCCGTTTCGGGTCGCACCGTCGCGCTTCCGCTGATCAATCGGCCCGTCCCGTACGAGGCTGGGGACCCCGCGCTGGAGCGGTTCCGTCGCAATTGGCTGGTGTCGGGCATTGGCGAGGCCGGTCAGGCGCGCCTGGCAGCAGCTCGAGTGCTCGTGGTGGGCGCGGGCGGCCTCGGCTCCCCCGTCCTCCTGTATCTGACGGCGGCGGGCATTGGCACGATTGGGATTTGCGACTCCGACGTCGTCGAGGTGTCGAACCTTCAGCGTCAGCTCCTGCACGGCGAGGGCGACGTGGGCGTCCCGAAGCCTGATTCGGCCGTGCACCACCTGAGTGGACTGAACTCTTCGGTGCGTTTTGAGCGCTACGGGCACGTGACCCGCGAGTGGTTGGACGAGCATGGTCGCGAGTGGGACCTGATCGTCGAGTGCACGGATAACTTCGATGCGAAGTACTTGGTGGCTGACTATTGCGCGGATTCCGGCGTCCCGCTGGTGTGGGGCACGGTCGTGTCGATGGCCTTCCAGGTGAGCGTCTTCTGGTCCGCGGCCCCCGCCCCGGTGCCGTCGCTGACGCTGCGGAGCCTGCACCCGGTCAAGCCTGCCCCGGGGACGACGCC
>CALBAF010000241.1 GCA_937926415.1 uncultured Actinomyces sp. | reverse complement strand
CACGGCCTCGGCGAGCTGCCAGTGCGTCGCACGCGACAGACCCACATAGCGCGCACGACCGGAGCGATAGGCGGCGGTCGCAGCCTCAAGAGTCTCTTCGAGGGGAACTTCCGGGCGAGGCTCCACCATCCACACATCCACGTAGTCCGTGTCCAGGCGCGCGAGAGCGTCGTCGAGGCTACGCAGTAGGTCGCCACGCCCCGCGGCACTCACCCATGCGCCTTCTGACGCGCGTCGCACGCCTCCGCGCCAGGCCACCGCCACGCGGTGACGGCCCACCGCTGAGAGCGCCTCGGAGAGGATATCGACCGCCATGCCGTCACCATGGGACGCGGAGCACTCCACAAGGTTGCCACCCGCGTCGACGAAACGCCTCAACATGTCGAGGGCCTCGGGCCCATCGGTATCGCGTCCCCACGTGAGCGTGCCGATGCCGATGGCCGACAGGTAGAGCCCGGTGCTGCCGCATTGCTTCAAGTCCATGCGTCTAGCCTAGCCGAGTCCGTGCCAGCCACCGTGCGTGTTGCTCGGGGAGCGGGGGAGTCGTCCCACCGAAGAGCGGGCAGAGCGTTCGCACTCCACACCAATTGCACAGCGGATTCTTACGCGGCGTGAACGAGTCATTCTCGATGTCGTGAGAGATCGCGTCCCAGAGTTGGTCAATGTGGCGCTCAAAGTTCTCGATATCGCCGGGCTCAGGATCGAATGTGATAACTTGCCCGGCCTTGAGGTACACAAGCTGCATACGCGAGGGCAACACCTGCGTGCGTGCCAGGAGGAGCGCGTAGAAGCGCATCTGGTACAGCGCCTCGTCGACATAGCGGGGGCCGGGCGCCTTTCCGGTCTTGTAATCGACGACCCGTAGGCGCCCGTCGGGCGCGCGGTCAACACGGTCAATGAAGCCGAGGAGTCGCACGCCACCCGAGGTCGTCGTCGTCACGCGCTGCTCGAGCGCTGCGGGGGCAATCCACTGAGGCTGCTCGATCGCGAAGTAGCCGTCGATGACTGCGCGTGCCTCATCAAGCCACGCGTCACGGTCCGCGTCGTCAGTGAACAACGCTGCGACCTCCGGGTTTTTCGAGGCCAAGGCCTCGTATTGCGCAGCGACCTGCGAGCGTGCGGCCTCGGGCGTTCGCTCCTGCGGGGGACGCGCAAAGAGAGCTTCCAGCACCGCGTGGACGATCGTGCCCAGCGCCTTCGCGCGGGTTTCAGGTTCACGGTAACCATCGAGCACGTGGAGGCGGTACTGCAGCGGGCAGCGTTCGTATTCCTTTGCTCGCGACGCGGAGAGAGCTGGCTCCCACGTACGCTCGTTCGCCGAAGGGGTGATCAGGTCTGTCATGAATACCACGCTAACCCCTTGCGAGCTCATCTGTGTCCTGCCGTGGGCGCAGCTGGGAGCAAGCGGTATCATTTACGTAATGTCTATTCAGCGTAATACACCCGTAGAGGCCACCAATTTTGGCCAGCCCACCCGCCGAGGCCCCCTCTCCGAGGGCGACCGCGTTCAGGTTCGCGACCCCAAGGGACGATTCCACCAGGTGATCCTGGTTAAAGGCGGTCGCTTCCAGTCCAACCGCGGCGGATTCAACCACAACGACGTCATCGGCCGCCCCGACGGCCAGGTCATCGTCACGGAGGAGGGCCGACAGTTCCAGGTTCTGCGTCCTCTCCAGGTCGACTACGTCATGTCGATGCCCCGCGGCGCCGCCGTCGTGTACCCCAAAGATGCTGGCGTCATCACCCACATGGGTGACATCTTCCCCGGCGCGACAGTCGTCGAGGCCGGCGCAGGTTCGGGTGCGCTGTCGATGGCTCTCCTCGATGCGGTCGGCCCACAGGGCCGTCTCATCTCCGTCGAACGCCGCCAGGATTTCGCCGACATTGCCGCTGCCAACGTTGACCTGTGGTTCGGTCGGCGACACCCGGCGTGGGACCTGCGCGTCGGCGACGTCGATGAGGTGCTGTGGGCAGCCGAGGAAGGCAGCGTCGACCGCGTCGTCCTCGACATGCTTGCTCCCTGGGAGAACATCGAGGCGATCACCCATGCGTTGATTCCGGGCGGTGTGCTCGTGTGCTACGTCGCAACCGTCACCCAGATGTCACGCCTCGTCGAGGACCTGCGCGCCTCCGAGCGCTTCACCGATCCGATCGCGTGGGAGGACATGCGCCGCGAGTGGCACCTTGACGGCCTGGCAGTACGCCCCGAGCACCGGATGGTGGCTCACACCGGTTTCCTGGTGGTCACGCGTCTCCTCGCCCCCGGCGTTACCCCGCAGGAGCGTTCGACGCGTCCGGCCAAGGCTGCCGAAGGTCAGGGTGGAGCCTGGGACGAAGAGCAGGACTGGTCTCTCGAAAAGGTCGGCCAGCGCGTGAACTCCGAGAAGAAGGTGCGCAAGGTGCGCCGTGACGTCGTCGCGCAGGCGGATACCTGGGCGTCGGAAGGCCGCGAGGCTCAGATCGATGAGTGAGACTGAAAACCGTCAGGCTCTCGAGCGACGCCTGATCTCGCTGGAGGAGAAGAACGGCCGACTCACCACCGCGCTGACGACCGCGCGCACCGAGTTGATTCGACTGCAGGGGGAGCTGGCCGACGTGTCGCGCCCTCCGCAGACTCTGGCGACTTTTGTGCGCGCGTTTCCCGCATCGCGTCAGATCGAGGTCGTGACGGGCGGCAAGCGCATGCGCGTCGCCGTCACTCCCAAGCTCGACGTCACCGACCTGTCGTACGGGCAGTGGGTACGCCTCGACGACACGATGATCGCCGTGGCCGTGGACGACTTCCCGCGCAGCGGGCAGGTCGTGTCCGTTCTCGAGTTGGTGGGCGCCGACCGCGTGCTCGTCGCGACGGAAGGAGGCGCGGAGACGCTCCTTGAGTTGGCCGGTCCGCTGCGCCACGGTAACCTGCGCCCCGGCGATTCACTCGTGGTCGACGCTCGCGCTGGCATCGCCTTCGAACGGATCGTTCGCGAAGACGTCGAGCAGCTTCTCACGCCCGAGGTCCCCGACGTCACCTATGAGGACATCGGTGGCCTCGACGATCAGATCGCGCAGGTACGTGACTCGATCGAGATGCCTTTCAACCATCCCGAGCTGTATCGCCAGTTTGGCCTGCGGCCGCCCAAGGGCATTCTCTTGTACGGCCCTCCGGGATCGGGCAAGACTCTCATCGCGAAGGCCGTCGCCAACTCGCTGTCGAAGCGTGGGGGTGCCTCGACTTTCTTCCTGTCCATCAAAGGACCGGAACTGCTCAACAAGTTTGTTGGCGAAACGGAGCGTCAGATCCGCGCGATTTTCGCGCGCGCACGTACCCTCGCAGCCGGTGATACTCCCGTCGTGATCTTCTTCGACGAGATGGAGGCCCTGTTCCGTACGCGTGGCACGGGTGTGTCCTCAGATGTCGAAACGATGATCGTTCCGCAGCTGCTCGCCGAGATGGACGGTGTCGAGTCGCTCGACAACGTCGTGATCATTGGCGCATCCAACCGCGCGGACATGATCGATCCGGCTGTCTTGCGGCCGGGCCGCCTCGACGTGCGCATCCGTGTGGATCGCCCTGATCGCGCCGGCGCCCTCGATATTTTCTCGAAGTATCTGACGCCCCAGGTGCCGATTCACACCTCGGAGATCGAGCGTTTCGGCGGTGTTCACGAGGCCGTGGCCGGGATGAGTCAGCGCGCTATCGACGCGCTCTACGCCCGCAATGAGACGACTGTGCTCTTCCTGGCAACCCTCGTCAATGGCGATCATAAGCGCATTTACCTGTCCGACCTGGTTTCCGGCGCACTCATCGCCGGTATCATCGAACGGGCGAAGAAGTACGCGATCAAGGATGCGCTCACGGGCGCTTCCTCGGGCCTGAGCATGGATCACCTGTTGCGCGGTGTCCACGAGGAGATGAGCGAGTCGCTCGAGCTTGCGGCGACCTCCTCGCCGGAGGATTGGGCTCGCACCAGCGGGCTGGCCCCTGAAATCGTCAGTGTGAAGCCGATTGGAACGGTGAAATGAGTAGCGAACGCATTATTGGCACGGAGACCGAGTACGGCGTCTACCGTCCCGGGGACGCGTGGGCGAACCCGATTGCGTTGTCAACGAAAGTGGTCACCACGTACGGTGAGATCAGCCGCGCGGGCACGCCCACCGAGGGTGCGGGTGTCGTGCGCTGGGACTACACGGGGGAGGATCCGCTTAACGATCTGCGTGGTATGCGCATGTCGCGTGCGGCTGCCGATCCGTCGCTCCTGACCGACGATCCCTACCATCTTGCTCCGTCCGGCGGATCCGAGCGCGTGGCCCGGCCGACCCCCGAGGAGCTGGCTCTTCCCGCCGCGACTACTGCCGTCCTGACGAACGGCGCACGTCTGTACGTCGATCATGCGCACCCCGAGTACTCGGCCCCCGAGACCCTCGGCGCCCGCGACGCTTTGCTATGGGACCGCGCCGGTGAGGTGATCGCCCAGCGCGTCATGGCGCGCCTGGACGAACAGGGCGAGGAGCCCATCGTTCTGGTCAAGAACAATACCGACGGCAAGGGTGCTGCGTACGGCACCCACGAGAACTACCAGATGCCTCGCATCACCGACCTCGATGCGATCGTTCGGGGGCTGACGCCTTTCATGGTGACGCGTCCCGTCATCTGCGGTGCAGGCCGCGTAGGACGCGGGCAGAAGAGCGAGGTTGCGGGCTTCCAGATGTCCCAGCGTGCCGACTTCGTCGAAAACGAGGTCGGACTCGAGACGACGTTCAACCGACCGATCATCAACACTCGCGACGAGCCGCATGCGAATCCGGCTCAGTTCCGTCGCCTCCACGTCATCGGCGGCGACGGCAACATGTTCGATGTGTCCGCCTTCCTGCGTTTCGGTACCACGTCGCTCGTCCTGTGGGCGATCGAACAGGGCACCGACCTGCGCTGGGATTCCATCGTCATGGACGATCCGGTGCAGGAGACCTGGAATGTCTCGCATCATCCCGACCTCGACTACAAGGTGACGACGGCGGGCGGCGCCTACACCGCGGCTGAACTCCAGCAGATCTATCTGGATCTGGTTCTCGACACCTTCGAGGAAACGGGAACGACCCCCACGGACGCCGACCGGGAGATCCTCACTCTGTGGCAGTCTGTTCTGGACCGCATGCGCGCCGATCTCTTCTCGGTCGCCACCGAGGTCGAATGGGTGGGTAAGTACCAGCTCGTCAAGCGTCAGAAGGAACGCGCCGGCCTCGAGTGGACCGATCCTCGACTGGCGGCCATCGACCTGCAGTGGGCGGACCTGCGTCCCAGCCATGGCCTCGTCTATCGGTTGGCGAAGGCGGGTATGGTGCGCCGCCTCGTGACCGATGAAGAGGTCGAGCGCGCCGCAGATGTGGCGCCCACGAACACTCGCGCCCACGTGCGCGGATGGGCGGTGGGCAATCGCCCCGACCTCGTGAAGGCGTCATGGTCCTCGCTCGTCTTTGACCCGGGGGAGGGGGACCTCGTCCGATTCCCGCTTCCCGACGCACGCGATACGTCCACTCGATAAAACGACACAAGAAAGAAGTACGAATTATGTCGAATCAGATTTTCGCCGGCGGAGCGAGCCCCATCGACGACGCGCTTGAGGCCGGCGGCCAGGTTCAGGCCCGCACCTCCTCGATCGACTCTCTCCTCGACGAGATCGACTCCGTTCTCGAAACCAACGCCGAGGCCTTTGTCCAGGGCTTCGTCCAGAAGGGCGGCCAGTGACGTGAGGCGCCGGGTTTTCGGCATCGAAACGGAGTACGGGCTCACGGCCGCGTCCCCGAGTGGGGGCGCACCGATGGATGCCGAGCACGCCGCTCGCCAGCTGTTTGAGCCGCTCCTGCATCAGGGGCGTTCGTCGAATCTTTTCCTGCGTAACGGCGGGCGCCTGTACCTCGACGTGGGTGCGCATCCCGAGTACGCGACCGCCGAGTGCGACCGCCTCGAGGACCTCCTCGAGCAGGATCGTGCCGGCACGGTGATGCTTGCAGATCTGGCCGTCCAGGCTGACGAGGCCCTGGCCGAGCTCGGTAGCGACCTGCACCTACACCTATTCCGCAACAACCTGGATTCCCAGGGCAACTCCTACGGCTGCCACGAGAACTATCTCCTTCATCGGCGCCGCGACTTCCGCCAGGTTGCCGATGCGCTCGTCGCTTTCTTCGTGACGCGCCAGATCCTCGTCGGCAATGGATGGATCAACACGTCGGCCGCGACGCCCCGCCTCCAGTTCTCCCAGCGTGCCGACCAGATGTGGGACGCCGTGTCCTCGGCGACCACGCGCTCACGCCCGATCATCAACACGAGGGACGAGGCGCTGGCGGATTCGGGAGCTTACCGACGCATGCACGTCATCGTCGGCGACACGAACGTCGCCGAGCCGACGACCGCGCTGAAGGTCGGCATGACCGAGCTCCTCATCCACGCGATCGAGGACGGTCTACAGATTGAAGATCTGGCTCTGGCTGATCCGATGCGCGCGATCCGCGAGGTCAACTCGGATTTGAGCGGCTCCGCACCCCTGGAGCTTGCTAATGGCCGGACGACGAGTGCCGTCGCGCTCCAACGCGAGATCCGTGAGCGTGTGCTGAGCCGAATCCCCGCTACGGACCTGGATCCGATGCGGGCCTACGTCGTCGACCTGTGGGGCAGAGGTAACGATGCCATCGCCAGCGGTGACTGGAGCGGCATCGACACCGAGCTCGACATCGCGATCAAGCGCAAGCTCCTCACGTCGTACTGTGCGCGCAGTGGGGCGACCCTCGCAGATCCGCGCGTGGCGCGGCTCGAGCTGTCGTACTCCGAGATCACCGCCGACGGCCTGCGCGAGCGTATGGAACGTGCTGGTCTCATGCGACGCCTGACGAGTGAAGAGGGTGTTCGCCGTGCTGTGACCGTCGCGCCCGCTTCGACCCGCGCGAGCCTGCGCGGACGCATCATCGCAGCCGCTGAGGATGCTCGCGCCGACCTCAGCGTCGACTGGGTGCATGTGCGCCTCGACGATTCGTCGACGATTCCGCTGTCGCTGCAGGATCCGTTAGCCACGTCCGACCCGCGTGTCGACGCACTTATCGCGCAGATCGGCGCCCAGTCTCCTACGATTCCGGCATGAGCCCTGAGTCGACGTCTACCGAGTCCCGCGCTGTGAGCCGCGCACGCGGCTCCTCCCAGCGTGCAGCTGCCCGTGCACAGCGTTCCCGCGGCGTGTCTCGCGCAGCTATCTTCATGCGCGTTGTCCTCGCGGTAGTTCTGATCGCCGCAGGAAGCGGGCTCGCCTGGTGGGCGTTCCACCCTCGTCCCTTCAGCGATGACGCAGCCGTGGCCGACGTTGCAACGCAGTCCACAACTCTTGGGCTCTTCGATCGAGTCAGCGTGTCCGGTCGCGTTGGCGCCACGCCGACGATCGAGATCAAGGCTCCACTCGAGATCGACGGCTTCAAAGCGCGCGTTCTCGAGGAGGGCAGTGGCCGCGAGATCACCGAAGGCTCACCCGTCCTCGTCTCCGTCAGCGCGTTTGACGGGACGAGCGGTCGCATGCTCTCGGAGTCCGGCCGCCCGCAGATGAGCCTCGGTATCGTCGGCTCCAGCCAGATCGATGAAGGCTTGTCGAGGTTGGTGACCGGCAAGCGCGAGGGTACGCGCATGCTCGCATTCCGTTCCATCACGATGGGCGACGGATCGACGGACACAATCGAAGTCGACGTCGTCGACATTCTGCCGTCCATCGCGACCGGCACGGCGGTCGATGCAAGCGTCGGCCCAATGAGCGTCGAGATGAGTCCGGAAGGTCCGCTCATCAGCCACATTGATACACTTCCCGGCGGCGTCACGACCCAGACGCTCATCAAGGGCGACGGCGTGCAGGTGCACGAAGGCGACCGTGTCGTCGCTCAGTTCACGGTTCTTGGTTGGACCGATGGCGTTGTCCGCGTTTCCACGTGGGAGACCGGCGTTCCCGAGGTCATCAACCTGGGGACCGCAATGAAGGGACTCGCGACAGCGCTCGTCGATCAGAAGGTCGGCTCACGCCTAGCCGTCACGATCCCTCCGGATCTGGCCGCAGGTGACGACACACTCTGCGTCGTCATCGACATTCTCGGCACGGAACCGGGCAGCGCTACGAACGGGGATCACGCACCTCAGTCGTGATCGTTCAGCTCGTGAGAGCCGTTGGGCATAAGGCTTATCGCGTGTGGGACACTGGGAGTCATGCTGAGATGGATGACCGCCGGTGAATCGCACGGACCTGCGCTGCTCGCTACGATCGAGGGCCTTCCCGCCGGGTTGCATGTGACGACCGAGGACCTGCGCCGTGGCCTTGCGCGTCGCCGCCTCGGCTACGGCCGCGGAGCCAGACAGAAGTTCGAGGCCGACGAGGTGTCGATCCTCGCCGGTGTGCGCCACGGCGTGACGACGGGTGCCCCGGTTGCCATTCGTATCGGCAACTCCGAGTGGCCCAAGTGGGAGACGGTCATGAGCGCCGATCCAGTCGATCCCTCAGACCTGCTCATTGACGCGGGTACGGGAGACGAGCGCGAGATCGCTCGAAACCGCCCGCTCACGAGGCCTCGGCCCGGCCACGCAGACCTGCCGGGCATGCTCTCGTACGACCTTTCCGAGGCTCGGCCCATCCTTGAACGCGCGAGCGCCCGCGAGACCGCCGCGCGCGTCGCACTGGGTGTGCTCGCTGAAGCTCTTCTTGATCAGGTCGCCGGTGTTCGTCTCGTTTCCCATGTCGTTTCTGTCGGGGCAGAGCGCACCGAGTCTTCATCGATTCCAACGCCCGACGACGAGTCGGCGCTGTGCGAGGCCTCGATGCGCACGCTCGATCCGGCCGACAACGCCCGCTTTGAGGCCGCGGTCGACGCCGCGAAGCAGGCAGGCGACACGATCGGAGGCGTCGTGCAGGTCATTGCCTACGACGTTCCCGTGGGTCTCGGCACGCACGTGACCGCACGCGAGCGCCTCGATGCTCGGCTGGCTGGCGCGCTCATGTCCATCCAGTCCGTCAAGGGCGTCGAAATCGGTGACGGTTTCACCCAGGCGGCTCTCCTGGGCTCCGCCGCGCACGACGAGATCATTCGCGGCGCTGACGGACACCTGACCCGCGCGTCCAACCACGCGGGCGGTATCGAGGGCGGCACGTCGAATGGCGCTCCCATCGTCGCGCGCGCCGCATTCAAACCGATTTCGACCGTCCCGCACGCCTTGCGTAGCGTGGACCTGGCCACCGGTGAAGAAGCGGTGGGTCTGCACCAGCGTTCTGACACGTGCCAGGTGGTCCCCGGCGCCGTGATTGCCGAGGCCGAGGTGGCCCTCGTCCTCGCAGATGCCCTTTCGGATCACGCGGGAGGCCGCTCGGTGGCGGAGATGCGCCGGAATCTTGAGTCCTACCTCGCCGTCGTGGGGGAGCGCGCATGAGCGCTCCGTGCCCCATCGTCCTCGTCGGGTTGCCCGGTGCAGGTAAATCGAAGGTTGGGCGTCTGCTCGCCGAGCGCTTGGGCGTCGAGCACATTGACACCGACGCCCTCGTTGTTGAACGCGAGGGGCGTTCTATCGCGGACGTCTTCGCCACCGACGGCGAAGCCGCGTTCCGCATCATGGAAACCGAAGCAGTCGCCGATGCACTCACGCACGAGGGCGTCGTGTCGTTGGGCGGGGGAGCGGCCGCCACCCCCGCAGTACGGTCGCTGCTGGCAGGTCACACCGTCATCTACATCGACGCTCCCCATGACGAGCTCGTTCGTCGCACCGCTTCAAAGACGCACCGCCCGCTGCTCGCGAAGGATCCCTCGGGCACGTTGGCGCGTTTGCGAGCCGAGCGCGAGCCCCATTACCGTGCCATCGCCACCATCGTCGTCGAATCAGGACCCGGTCCCGTCGACGACGTCGTCACCGCCATCGTCCAGCAGTTGGAGCACTCATGAGCACGACTATCCGCGTCACCGGAGAACACCCCTCGACTATCACGGTCGGACACGGGCTTGGCTTCGAGCCGATTCGTGAGGCCCTCGATGAGGCCGCAACCAGGGTGCTCATCATTCACGCGCGGCCGCTTGCGAGCCGTGCCGAGGCTCTGGCACAGTACCTGCGTGAGCGGGGCATCGAAGCGTCGACTGTCGATCATCCCGATGCCGAGGCCGGAAAGTCCATCGAGGTCGTCGCCTCCCTGTGGGACGAGTGCGGGCGCCTCCAGCTCGGGCGTAAAGACGCGATCGTCGCCATGGGCGGGGGAGCAACCACTGACATGGCCGGCTTCGTTGCTGCCACGTGGCTACGGGGTATCACCCTCATCAACGTTCCGACGACGCTGCTCGCCATGGTCGACGCGGCCGTTGGCGGTAAGACGGGAATCAACACGTCCGTCGGTAAGAACCTCGTCGGTTCCTTCTACCCAGCAACCTCCGTAGTCGCCGACATGGATCTCCTCGAGAGCCTCCCCATGCCCGATCTGGCGGCCGGTGCCGCCGAGGTCATCAAGTGCGGTTTCATCGCCGACCCGGAGATCCTGCGCATCGTCGATGAGACGGAACCGAGCGAGCTTTTGCGTGCAAACAGCCCCCAGCTCGCGGACATCACCACCCGTGCGATCGCCGTGAAGGCCCACGTCGTGTCGGCTGACCTGACGGAGGGTGGCCTACGCGAAATCCTTAACTACGGACACACGCTCGCACACGCCATCGAGCGTGCGAACGACTACACCTGGCGCCACGGCGATGCGGTGGCCGTCGGTTGTTGCTTCGCGGCGCGACTCGCTCAGGCCCGCGGGCTACTGAGCGCAGCTGAAGTGGCACTTCACGACAAGCTCTTCTCGCGCGTCGGACTGCCGACCCGCTACGAGGGAAGCACTCTCGACGAGCTCACCCACATCATGCTCTCCGACAAGAAGGTACGGCGCGGGGTCCTGCGTTTCGTCCTCCTTGACGGCATCGCAAACCCGGGAACGGTCTCCGTCGATCCGCAGGAGCTCACACACCCCGCATCTCAGATTGGGATTCGCGCATGAGCCTCATCGTCTTGATCGGAGTCACGGGCTCCGGCAAAACCACCGTTGGGCGCGAGCTTTCTCGCCGCTACGAACTTCCACTGTACGAAGTTGATAAAGCTGTCGAGGAACACCTGGGCGCACCTATGCGCACCCTCGTCGTCGGACGCGATCCGCGCCTGGCCGCCACAGCGCGCGAAGAAGCCGAGCGACTCCTCGCCCTCGACGAGGGTATTGTCACGCTCGGCGCCTCCCAACCGCTCGACCCCGCCACTGCCTCGTCCATCGACAAGGCACGTGCAAACGGCGCGGTCGTCGTTGAACTCAGTGCCGACCTTTCCGCGGTATCACGCCGAGAAGGGCTTGGCGCACCGCGCTCGGTCGGCCTCGGTGCACCCCGCGCCGTGCTGACCCAGCTGATGAAACGAGCGCGCGAGGTATACGCCTCCGTGGCCGACACAACAGTCGATACGAGTGCCCGCACCCCGCAAGAAGTCGCGGATTTGGTCGCACGCGCGTGTAAACTGACCCCTGATTACTGATTCCTTCACAAGTGAGGTACCCCTGTGGCAACGACCAATGATCTGAAGAACGGCCTGGTTATGGTCATCGACGGCCAGCTCTGGCAGGTTGTCGAATTCCAGCACGTGAAGCCCGGCAAGGGCCCGGCCTTCGTGCGCACCAAGATCAAGAACGTCCTGTCCGGCAAGACCGTCGACAAGACCTTCAACGCGGGCCTGAAGATCGAGACCGCGACCGTCGACCGTCGCGACATGACGTACCTGTACCAGGACGGCACCGACTACGTCTTCATGGATCAGTCCACCTACGAGCAGATCAATGTTCCCGCCGAGACCGTGGGCGACGCCCGCAACTTCATGGTGGAGAACCAGAACGTTATCGTCTCCCAGCACGATGGCACCGTCCTGTTCGTCGAGCTGCCCGCCACCGTCGTTCTGACGATCACGCACACGGAGCCCGGCCTGCAGGGTGACCGTTCTTCCGCCGGCACCAAGCCCGCGACCCTCGAGACCGGCTACGAGATCCAGGTTCCCCTCTTCATGGAGGAAGGCACCCGCGTCAAGGTTGACACCCGCGACGGCTCGTACTCGGGTCGCGTGACCGAGTAATGTCGAAGCAGCACCGCTTCACCTCGCGCACCAAGGCACGTAAGCGCGCGGCCGACGTTGTCTACGAGGCCGACCAGCGCGGCATGGGGTCTAACCCCGATGTGCTGCGCGACCTCCTGCGCGAGCGCCGCGTCATCACCGCGGCGCAGACTCCGCTCCCGGAGTTCTCGATCCAGATCATCGCTGGTGTGGCAGACAATCTGCGTCGCATCGACTCGTTGATCTCTGCGCACGCACGCGTGCCCGGCTTGGATCGCATCGCCGCCGTGGACCTGGCGGTCATGCGCGTCGCGGTGTGGGAAATGCTCGAGAACGACGAGGTGTCGCCCATCATCGTCATCGACGAGGCCATTTCGATCGTTCGCTCGATCTCGACCGACACGTCGCCGTCGTTCGTGAACGCGGTCCTCGACGCGATCCGCAAGGATCTTGCGTCCCCCGCTTGGTCGCGTCGCGGCTCCAAGGAAGAGGAAGCGCACGTTTCCGATGAGGCCGAGTCATCGTCCGACGATGAGCTGCCCGCACAGGAAGCGCCCGCGCGCGCTCTGCCTGCCGGTGCCAAGCCGCTGGATGGCGGCAGCGTCGAAGACGAGCTCGACGAACTCCTCGAGGAGTACTGAGCGCTCACTCCATACTGATGGTGAAGGCCGACTCTCATGCGAGAGTCGGCCTTCACCATGTCATGAGGTCATGTCACAACGACAGGCGAGTCGTTCGCACGTCCCAGAACTCGGGACCGTCGAC
>CALBAF010000240.1 GCA_937926415.1 uncultured Actinomyces sp. | reverse complement strand
ATGCCGATGTTGGCGCCCGCCCAGTCACCATCGCGCCCGCCCAGGGGGCCGAGGAGGTAGCCCTGCCAGGACAGCCAGGAGGCGCTCGCGTTCACGACGAGGCCCCAGCCCACCAGCGAGCCGACGATCAGGGAGGCGACCGCGCCCCAGTTCACCGAGCCGTAGCGGCCCGAGGGGGTGAAAAGCGAGGGCTCGTCGTAGTCCTTGCGGCGCAGCGCGATGTCCGCCAGCATGACGCCACCCCACGCGGCGATGACGACGCCCAGGGTCGTGAGGAACGCCGTGAAGGGAGTCAGGAAGGAGTCCGCGAAGAACACGACGACGATCGTGCCGACCGTCATGATCGTGCCGTCAAGCGCGGTGGCAACCGGGCGCGAGACGGGCACGCCCGTGGCCAGCAGCGACAGACCCGAGGAGTAGATGTCCATGACGATGCCGCCGATGAGGCCCAGGATCGCGACCAGCGCGAAGGGGATGAGGAACCAGGTGGGCAGCAGCGTGGTGAGCGCGCCGATCGGGTCGCCGCCGATGGCCTCGGAGAGGGACTCGTCGGCCGAGCCGACCAGGAGGATGCCGAAGAAGACGAGGATGACCGTGGGCAGGGCCGCGCCCACCGTCGTCCAGCCGACCACACCCTTCGTCGAGGCGGCACGCGGCAGGTAGCGCGAGTAGTCGGCGGCCGCGTTGATCCAGCCGAAGCCGAAGCCCACGAGGAGCATGCAGCCCGCGCCGAGCACTGCAGTCAGGGGCGCGGAGGGACGCGAGGAGAGGACCGCGAAGTCGATCGTCGGGGCAACCAGGACCAGGTAGACGATCGTCAGGACTGCGGTGGCCCAGGTGATCCACGTCTGGACCTTCATGATCGCCTCGAAACCGAGGATGCCCGAACCCGCCGCCAGGACGACGACGAGGATCAGCGCGATGATCTGGGCGACGACGTGGTTCGTGAAGCCGAGCGCCCCCATGACGGTGGCCGTGGCCTGGACGGCCATGATCGCCAGGAAGGTCTCCCAGCCCACCGTCAGGATCCACGAGATCGCCGCTGAAATGCGGTTGCCGTTGAAGCCGAAGGCCGCGCGCGACAGGACCAGGGTCGGGGCGGAGCCGCGCTTACCGGCGATGGCGATGAGACCGCAGACCAGGAAGGACAGGGCCACGCCGACGACGGACACGACGACCGCCTGGGCGAGGGAGAGTCCGAAGCCGAGGACCCACGAGCCCCACGAGATTCCCAGGACCGAAATGTTCGCCGCGAACCACGGCATGAACAGGTCGGAGGGTTTTCCTTTTCGATCGGATTCGGGGATGACGTCCAGACCGGCCATTTCGACGGCCAGCGCGCCCGACGACTGGGGTTCGCTCACGGTGTGCTCCTATGTGACGGAGATATTGTCAGAACGACGTAATCCTATCACACAGGTCACACGATTAGGCTCGGACGACAGGATTCGTCAGGCTTCCAATCCCCTCGATCTCGATCTCCACGCGGTCACCAGCGTGAACAACCTGCGCACCCGCAGGCGCACCCGTGGCAATCACGTCGCCGGGCAGCAGCGTCATCTGGTGAGACACGTAGGAGACCAGCTCGAAGGGGTTCCAGATCATGTGCGAGGTCGAGGAGTCCTGAGCGATCTCACCATTCAGGTAGGAGCGGATCGCCAGGTTCGTGACGTCGAGGGCGGGGTCGACCGTGATCCACGGGCCCAGCGGGCACGCCGAGTCGAAGGATTTGCCGCGTGACCAGGGGCCGCCCATCATCGCGTCGCGGGCGGTGGCGTCGTTGGCGATCGTGTAGCCGAGGATCATCTGCGGCGCGTCCTCGACGCTCACGTCCTTTGCGAGGGACTTGATGACGATCGCGAGCTCGCCCTCGAAGGCCACCGCGTTCGACCACGACGGAATGGCGATCGGGTCGTCGGGGCCCACAACCGAGGTGTTGGCCTTGAGGAAGATCGGAGGCTCGGGGCGCTCATCGGCCGAAATCGGGGTATCCGAGTAGTTGTCGCCGATGCCCACGACCTTGGAGCGCGGGATCACCGGGGAGAGCAGGCGGACCTCGTCCAGCTCGTAGATCTGGCCGGAGGGTTCCACGGGCGAGAACAGCGGGTCGCCCTTGAGCCCCACGATCCTCGTCGAGCCCTCTTCGAGGGCGCCGTACACCGGGTTCGTACCATCGGAAAAACGTGCGATTCTCATGCCGGTAGCCTAACGCAGCCGCGCCCGCGCCGCGGTGAGCAGCGCCGACAGACACGACGCCGGGTGCGCGAGGCACGAGATGTGCCCGGCGCACCCGGCGAGGTGATCGGCAGGTATTACTTCTTCTTCTGCTTGGGGCGCTTCCACACGCCACCCGGAACGTCGCCGGGCAGCAGCGGGTTCTTCTCGCCCACGAAGACGGGCTCGGCGACGCCGCCTCGACGCTGGGCCTCGTAGTCGCGCCGGGCACCGAGCACCCAGCGGGCCAGGAAGACCAGGGCCACCAGGTTCGTGATCGTCATGACCGCCATCGCGATGTCGACGGCGTTCCACACGACGTCCAGGGTCAGCAGGGCGCCGATCGTCGCCGAGGCCACGCACACGACGCGCACGGTCCACATCGCCGAGCGGGCGTCACCGAAGACGAAGGACATGTTCGTGTCGGAGTAGACGTAGGCGGCGATGATCGAGGAGTAGGCCAGGACGAAGATCAAGATCGCCATGGGCACGATCGTCCAGGCGCCCAGCTCGTGGGCTACGGCCAGGGTCGTCAGGTTGGAGGGGTTCACGTCCGCGCTGCCCCACACCTTCTCGCCCGCGATGAGGATGACGAAGGCGGTCGCCGTGCACACGACGATCGTGTCGATGAAGACGCCCAGGGACTGGATGAGGCCCTGGCGCACCGGATGGGACACGGTCGCGGTCGCGGCGGCATTGGGAGCGGTACCCTGGCCGGCCTCGTTGGAGAAGAGGCCGCGCTGGGTGCCGTTGATCATCGCGGCGATAATGCCGCCGCCCAGGCCGCCGACGGTGGCGTCCATGGAGAAGGCGGAGGTGAAGATCTGGCCGAGCACGGTGCCGAACTGCGTGATGTTCATGAGGCAGACGACGGCGACCATGATGACGTAGATCGTCGCCATGATCGGGGCCATCCACTCGGTCACGCGGGCGACCGTGCGGATGCCGCCGAAGATGACCATCGCGGAGAAGACGAAGATGAGGCCCGCGACGGTGAGCTGCGCGGCCGAGAAGCCGCCCGCGCCGGGCAGGGGTTCCTTCGCGGCCTCACCGAAGGCGCTCGTGAGCGTGCCCGCGATGGCGTTGGACTGCACGGAGGTGATGACGATGCCGCAGGTGACGACGGTGATGACAGCGAATACGTTGGCCAGGACGCGGTTCTTCATGCCGCGCTTGATGTAATAGGCCGGGCCACCGCGGAAGGAGCCGTCGGAGTGCTTGACCTTGAAGATCTGGGCCAGCGTCGCCTCGAAGAACGCGGTCGCCATGCCGACCAGGGCCACGACCCACATCCAGAAGATCGCTCCGGGGCCGCCGTACATGAGCGCCGCGGCCACGCCGAAAACGTTGCCGATGCCCACGCGCGCGGCCAGCGAGATCGCGAAGGCCTGGAAGGATGAGATGCCGCCGTCGGCGCCCTTGCGCGAGCCGAGGACCGTGCGCACCATCTCCGGGAAGAGGCGCAGCTGCACGCCGCGGGAGACGACCGTGAGGACCAGGCCCACGCCGATCAAGATGACGATCGTCAGGTGCATCGTGATCCAGTCGGCGATGTTCTTTTCGATCACAGCTATCTGTTCC
>CALBAF010000239.1 GCA_937926415.1 uncultured Actinomyces sp. | reverse complement strand
CCCACTGCACACGCCGAGATTCTGGCTCTGCGCGAGGCGGCGGGGCGCCTGGGGCGTTGGAATCTGCGCGACTGTACGTTGGTGGTTTCCCTGGAGCCTTGCACGATGTGCGCCGGTGCGATCGTCAACGCGCGGGTGTCGCGCCTGGTTTTCGGGGCCTGGGATGCGAAGGCCGGGGCATGCGGTTCGGTGCGTGACGTGGTGCGTGATCCGCGTCTAAATCACCAGGTCGAGGTCCTCGGTGGGGTGGACCAGTCCCGGTTCGAGGACCAGCTGCGGCGGTTCTTTTCCAGGTTGCGTTAGGCGGTTGCCGCAACTCGCAAAGCTCGTTGCGTCCCGCTGCGTCGCTCCCACCTCGTCACAGACCTACGGTCTCTACGGGCGCTCGCTCAGTCGCGGTGCGCGTCAACCTACGGTATGACGCGCCGCTGCGTCGCTCGCGCACCCTCACAAGCAAGCTTGTGGGCTGCGCTCGCTCCTTGCGGTAGCGGTGGGATTTGAACCCACGGTGGCTGTGACACCACACAGCATTTCGAGTGCTGCACCTTCGGCCGCTCGGACACGCTACCTTACCCGGATACTCTACTACACCCTCCCCCCGAGCGCGCAAATCGACCGGACGGGCTGGGAGCAGGGCCACACAGCAGTCCGAAAGCAGGACCACACCACAACCCAAAACCAGGACCACGCAACCCCGCAAGATCACACGACAGCACGCGAAACGGGCACGACCTCGACATTCAGAACGGTTAAAAACGAGATTAAGTGACCGCATAGGATTCACGCCCACTCATAAATGCACTACTCTTGCAGCGTATCTATTCAAGGCAGCGAAAGGATTTTTCGTGTCTGCGCCAAACGCGACGAAGCAAACGTCGCTCAAAGAACTGACCCTCCGCGGCATCATCCTCGGCGGCATTATTACGCTGCTGTTCACGGCCGCGAACGTCTACCTGGGTCTAAAGGTCGGCTTGACGTTTGCGACGTCGATCCCGGCAGCCGTCATCTCGATGGCGGTTCTGCGCTTCTGGGGCGACCACACGGTCCAGGAGAACAACATCGTCCAGACCATTGCTTCGGCGGCCGGCACCCTGTCGGCGGTCATCTTCGTCCTCCCCGGCCTCGTGATTGTCGGCTGGTGGAGCGGCTTCCCCTACTGGGAGACCATGTTCGTGTGTGCGGTCGGCGGTGCGCTGGGCGTCATGTACTCGATCCCCCTGCGCCGCGCGCTCGTGACCGGCTCGGACCTGCCTTACCCGGAGGGCGTGGCAGGCGCTGAGATTCTGAAGGTCGGCGACGCCCAGGATGCGGGCGAGGACAACAAGCGCGGCCTTCTGGCGATCACGTGGGGCGCTCTGGCCTCGGCCACGATGGCGCTTCTGGGCTACATGAAGGTCATTGCCTCCGAGGTTGGTACGGCCTTCAAGATTGGCTCGACGGGCACGATGATTTCCACGTCCCTGTCCCTCGCCCTGATCGGCGTGGGCCACCTGGTCGGCATGACGGTCGGCATCGCGATGCTGATCGGCATGGTCACCTCCTACGGCGTTCTGCTGCCCCTGTACGCGAACGGCCAGCTGGAGGGCGCGGATGACCTGACCTCGGCCCTGTCCACGGTCTTCAAGTCGGACGTGCGCTTCATCGGCGCGGGCGTCATGGCGGTCGCCGCCATCTGGACGCTCATCAAGATCATGGGCCCGATCGCCCGCGGCATGTCCGAGTCGCTGCGCGCCTCGCGCGGCACCAAGGAAGACGGCGCGCAGATTGACCGCACCGAGCAGGACATCCCCGGCAAGTGGGTCATCGTCTCCATCTTCGTGGCCATGATTCCGATCGCGGGCCTGCTGTGGTGGTTCATGCGCGGCACGCGGATCGAGCACAACACGGCCGTTCTGATCACCATCTCGGTGCTCTTCATCCTGCTCGCCGGCCTGCTGGTCGCGGCGGTCTGCGGTTACATGGCCGGCCTGATCGGCTCCTCGAACTCGCCGGTGTCCGGCGTCGGCCTGCTGGTCGTCGTCATCACGGCGGTCGTCATCCTGGCGGTGCACGGCCGCGGCTCGACCACGGAAGAGAACACGGCGCTCATCGCCTACACGCTGTTCACCTCCGCCATCGTCTTCTGTATTGCGACGATCGCGAACGATAACCTGCAGGACCTCAAGACGGGCCAGCTGGTGGGCGCGACCCCGTGGAAGCAGCAGGTTGCCCTGGTCATCGGCGTCGTCTTCGGCGCGCTGATCATTCCCCCGGTCCTGGAGCTCATGCAGAACTCCTTCGGCTTCCAGGGCGCTCCCGGCGCTGGCCCGGACGCGCTGGCGGCCCCGCAGGCCTCGCTGATTTCTTCGCTCGCCAAGGGCGTGCTCGGCGGCGGCATCGACTGGAAGCTCCTGGGTATCGGCGCCGCGATCGGTGTTGTCGTCATCATCATTGACGAGGTTCTGCGCCCCGCTTCGAAGGGCAAGCTGGCCCTGCCCCCGCTGGCTGTCGGCATGGGCATTTACCTGCCCGCCTCCCTGACGGTCCTGATCCCGATTGGCGCGCTCGTGGGCTTCCTGTACAACAGGTGGGCTGACAAGCAGGCGGACGTGGAGCGCGCGAAGCGCTTCGGCACGCTGGCTGCGACCGGCCTGATCGTCGGCGAGTCCCTGTTCGGCGTCGTCTACGCGGGCATCGCGGGCGCGACGGGCTCGGATTCCCCGCTGGCGCTGCCGTTCATCGGCGATGGCTTCACGCCTTTCGCGAACGTGCTGGGCCTCGTGTTCTTCGCGGGCGCGACGTGGCTGCTCTACAGCTTCGCCCGTAAGATCACGCGCAACTCGGATCGCGAGTCCGCCGCAAAGTAAGCACGCGACGCACGCGCGAGGGGCACACCCCCGCGGCACGCAGCCCCGGCCTCGTTCCCGCTCTCAGGGACGAGGCCGGGGTTCGTTATGCCCGAACGACGCCTCCCGGCAACGAGGTATTTTGCCCATCCGCATGACCATAAATCCCAGAATGTGGTCGCCGTCCCACTTGTCACCCATAGATATTCCGCATGTCAAGGCACATTTACCTGCATATCAGGAAACAATGCCGTTTTATGACTAATCGTTAAATGGTACTTTTATTACATGAAACAGATCCCGGAACCTAACGTTGCATGGCTGCGGGACCCGGGGGCGTCGGTGAACCGCCTGACGGTGCACTCGACGTGGAGGTCGCGCAGGCCGCTCCAAATGCTGTCCAGCACCTGGCAGGTCACGGGTGTGTCGGGCACTGCTGCCGAGCTGATCGAACGTACGCCCCACCAACGCGACTTTGAGGCCACTTCCATCCCCGGCATCCTTGAGCTCGACGGCCTGTGGGTGCGCCGCGAGGAGGAGGCCCGCAGGGCGGCCGAGGCCCAGGGAACGCCCGCCGCGGATCAGGTTCGCGCCTCGATCCTGCGCCGCGAGTTCATCCTCGACGCGCCCCTGAAGGACGCGAGCGAGCGCGGGTGGATGATGACGCTGACGTTCGGCGGCTTCACCGGCCCCCTCTACGTGTGGCTGGACGGCATTTTCGTTGGTTTTTGCGCGGATGGCTTCATCCCGGCAGCCTTCGACGTGACGGAGGCGCTGGAGCCGATGCACACGCACGAGATCAGCGTTCTTCTCATGGATTCGCCGGCGTGCTGTCACGGCCTGTTCCGCGAGGTCTCGCTCGAGGCTCGCCCGCCCGCGCACGTCGTCGACGTGATCCCGCAGGCCTCGCACGACGGCACGAGTGGGTCCCTGTGCCTACGCGTCGAGTGTTCCGAGGCCTCGAATGCCTCAGCAATCCGCGCCGCGCTGCTGGGCGAGGGCCAGCAGGAGGAGATCTGGTCCGCGAGCGCCCCCACCGGCGAGGATCTCGAGGCAACCGGCGTGGACGTGCTCCCGTGGAGCGCCGAGGAGCCGGTGCTGTACACGCTCGTCGTGATGCTGAGCGACGAGGAGGCGGGTACGCAGGACACGATCGCCCTGCAGGTGGGCTTCCGTGATCTGACGACGACTCCCGAGGGCTTGCGCCTGGGCGGCCGACCGCTGACGCTGCGCGGGGTGCGCCGCAACGAGTGCGATGGGCGCACCGGGCTCGCGGTGGGCCTTCAGGACATGGTCGAGGACATCGTGTGGTGTAAGCGCCATGGCGTGAACGCGGTTGCGATCGAGCAGGGGCCCGGGCACGCGCGCTTCTACGAATTGGCCGACCTGTACGGCCTGTACATCATCGACCGCGCGTCCACGATGTACGGGCCTGGAATCGCTCGCGACGAGGCGATCGAGGCAATGATCCGCCGCGACCGCGCACACCCGAGCGTGATCGCGTGGAACGTGGGCGAGGAGGACGAGGAGATCCGCGCCGCCCGCGCACTGGATCCAACGCGTCCGGAGTATGCGGACACGGACTTCCCGCTCTTGAGCGAGGTGCGCGCCGAGGAGCTGCACTACGCGCCGGTGACGGTGGCGCCCTCGTACTCGGGGGTGACGGTTCGCAACCACATGACGTTCACGTCGACGTGCGACTTGGAGTTTCTGTGCCGCGTCATCGAGGATGGCGCAGTCACATGGGAGTACCCGGCATTCCTGGACGTCGCGCCCGGCGAGACGGGGTTCCTCCCAGTGGCCTGGCCGGCCTCGGGCATGCGCGAGGTGTCGGTGCGCCTGTCGTATGGGACGGGCTGGGCGCCGGCCGGGTTTGAGATCGGTCGCGGGGTCATGCCCGCGCCGTAGGGAACCGGAGACGAGGCCGGGGACAGTGCGCACGAAGGGGTGCGCACTCGAAGGGGGACGGAGCCTGCTAGCTCCGTCCCCCTCTCGGTGTCACGGCTGGGTCAGCGGAAGGCTGCCCGCCTGTTCGGGATCGTCGGCATGCCGAGCATGACCGAGCTGGACCCGCCGCACGATGCCGGCTCTTCGGCGTCGACGAGCTGCAGGATCTCACTATCGCGCGCCTCCGGTGATTGCAGGGCGGTTGCCAGCATGAGCTTGATGCGGTTGAGCTGGTTGACCTCGGAGGCGCCCGGGTCGTAGTCGACGGCCACGATGTTGGCCTGCGGGTAGCGGGTGCGCAGCGCTCGGAACATGCCCTTGCCGACGACGTGGTTGGGCAGGCACGCGAAGGGCTGGGCGCAGATGATGTTCGGGCAGCCGTGTTCGATCATGTCGACCATTTCGGCGGTCAGGTACCAGCCTTCGCCGGCCTGGTTGCCCAGGCGGGCGATGTCCTGGGATCGCTCGATCATCTCTTCGATGGGCCGGTGCGCCTCGAACTTGCCGTTCGTGGCGGCAAACGCGCGGTGCACGGGCTTCTCGTACTTCTTGAGCGCCCACAGCACGATCGGCATGATGTAGCGCTGCTTGCCCTCGATGCCCAGGTTCTCCTTGTCCCACGCGGCGGTGGCCACGGAGTTGTGGAAGAACTGCATGAGGCCGGGCAGTTCGGCCTCGCAACCCTCGGCCTCGATAACGTCGACGGCGTGGTTGTTGGCGTCGGGGTGGAACTTCACGAGGATCTCGCCGACGAGGCCGACGCGCGGCTTGCGCGGAATGTCGCGCAGGGGCAGGGCGTCGAAGGCGCGCACGCACTCGCGGATGATCTTTCCGTAGGAGATGCGCCCACCCAGGGCGGCCACGCGCCCAGAGGTGATCCACTCCTGGACGTAGCCATCCCACGTGCGGTACAGCTCCATCGCGGAACCGGGGGTGGCCTCGTAGGGGCGCACGCGCAGCAGCATCGACTGGATGGCGTCGCCGATGACGAAGGCCTGGATGGCCTTGTGAATGTGGGTGGCACCCAGGCGGAATCCGGGGTTGTCCTCGAAGCCCTGGACGGACAGGGCGATGACGGGCACCTGCGGGTATCCGGCGTCGCGCAGGCCCTTGCGTAGCAGCGCCGCGTAGTTGGAAGCGCGGCACATGCCGCCCGTCTGGGTGATGCCCACGGCCGTGCGGTCAGGGTCAGCGCGCCCGGAGATGAACTCGTCGAGGAGCTGGCCGATGACGACGATCGCCGGGTAGCACGAGTCGTTGTTGACGTACTTCAAGCCGACTTCCATGGAGGTGCGGCTCGTGTGCTCAAGGACGCGCACCTTCAGGCCCGTCGCCTCCTGAAGCAAAGCCCCCAGGGGCGTGCCTCCCCACCCGGGCATCGTGCCCGTCGCGGAGACGATATCGCCGGTCGACGGGTCGACGACGCCGGCGCTAGCGACGGCGACACCCACGACCTGCGGGTGAGAAGCAACCAGGGACGAGGCAAGATCGCAGATGCGAGCCGCCACGTCCGCTCCGCCGCGCATCGCGTCGGTGGGGATCGATCCGCGCTCGGTAACCTCGTAGGTGTCACCGGCCTCGACGATGCCCCACCCGACCTTGGTGCCACCGATGTCGAGGGCAAGGAGCGTAGTCATGAGGATCCTTACGAAAAGTCAGGGGTATAAGAAAATCGACGAGGCCGGGGCGCGCACCCGAAGGCGCGCAATATGCGGAACGGAACTGCCCCGGCCTCGTCGACGTATCAGGAGAGCAGGTCGACCGCGCGCAGCACGGACGCGACATGCTCCATGTTGTCGCCCTCGATGGCGGCGACCGGGCGCGGCATCTCAGGCGAGTCGAAGACGCCGAGCAGGTGCAGGGCGGCCTTGAAGGCGCCGACGCCCGCACCGAAGCCCTGCACGCCCTTCACCTGGACGATGCGCATGAGCTCCGCGAGGCGGTCCTGCTCGGTGCGCACGGCCTCCCAGTCGCGGCGCTCGTAGGCCTGCCACTGGCGCACGTAGCCCTCGGGGTCCACGTTGGCCAGGCCGGGCACGGAACCGTCCGCACCGGACATGTAGGCGCCGTCAACGACGACCTCGTGGCCGGTGAGCAGCTGCATCGGGTGGCCGGCGGCCTCGTTCGCCAGGCACAGCCAGCGGAACGCGACGTCGTCGCCGGAGGAGTCCTTGACGCCGTCGATGACGCCATCGCGGCCCAGGCGCATGAGCAGGTCGGGCGACAGCTTCGTGTGCACGCACACGGGGATGTCGTAGGCCCACAGCTCGAGGCTGGTGTTCTCCTTGAGGAGGCGGAAGTGGCGCTCGACCTCGGTCTCACCGCCGAGGGCGTAGAAGGGGGCGGTCGCGACGACGCCGGTGGCGCCGCCGATCTCTTCCACGGCCTTGATGTTCTCGATGACGCGCTCGGTCTCGGTGTCGATAACGCCGACCAGCAGCGGGATGCGGCCGTCGACGATGCGCACGGCTTCGCGCTGGATCTGGGCGCGGCGCTCGGCGGTCGAGAAGGCGACCTCACCGGTGGAGCCGGAGACGAACAGGCCGTCGAGGCCGGCCTCGATCAGGCGGTTGATGTGACGCTCGAGCGAGGGGACGTCGAGTTCGCCGTCCTTGAGCGGAATGGCCAGGGGCGGGACGACGCCGCGGATCTTCGAAGACATAATTACTTCTCTCCTTCGAGGTTGGGGTGCAGGAGCGAGGGCGCGGCGCCCAGGAGCTTGCGGGTGTAGGGGTCCTTCGGGTCGGCGAGCAGCTGTGCAGCCGGCCCTTCTTCGACGACCTTGCCGCCGTTCATAACGGCGATCCGGTCAGAGATGTAGCGGACGGTCTGGATGTCGTGCGAGATGAAGACCATCGCCAGGCCCAGTTCCTTCTTGAGGTCCGTGAGCAGGTTCAGGATCTGCGCTCGCACCGACACGTCGAGTGCGGAGGTGGGCTCGTCTGCGATGATCGCATCCGGGCCGATGGACAGGGCTCGGGCGATGGCCACACGCTGGCGCTGGCCACCCGAGAGCTGTCCGGGAAGCGCGTCGAGCGCGCTCGAGGGCAGGCCGACGAGCGAGATGAGTTCACGCACGCGCTTGGCTCGCGAGGCCTCGTCGCCGATGCCGTGCACGCGCAGCGGGTCAGCGAGCTGATCCTGGACGTGCATACGGGGGTTCAGGGCCGTCGCGGGGTCCTGGAAGACCACGGAGACGACGCGACCGATTTCCCGTCGGGCGGCGGCGCTACGCTTCGTGACCTCTTTGCCGTTGAAGAACACCTGTCCCTTCGTCGCCATCTGCAGGCCACACATGACGTTCGCGGTTGTGGACTTGCCACAGCCGGACTCGCCGACGATGCCGAGCGTCTGTCCGCGCTCGATGCGCATGTTGACGCCACGCACCGCGTAGACCTTGTTGGGCTTGAACAGGGAGCCGGTACGCGAGGTGAAGGTCACCTCGACGTCCTTCAGTTCGATGATCGGGGTGTTGTCGCTCATCGCGTTTCCTCCTGACCGTTCGTTTCCTGCGCGAAGGCGTCAGCCTCGTCGCGGGGCGGCAGAGCCGCGTACACGTGCTCGGGACCGACCTCGGTGAGGACCGGGCGGATGTCCAGTCCGTAATCGGGGTGCGAGGACCGCGGTGCGAAGCGGTCGCCCACGGGGAAGTCACGAGGCGAGGGCACCGTGCCGGGGACCTGGTGGAGTCGGCCGGAGCCGGACTCGATCGAGAGGACGGCGCCCAGCAGGCCGCGCGTGTACTCGTGGGTCGGGTGCGTGAGCAGTTCCTTGGTGGGGGCCTGCTCGATGACCTGGCCGGCGTACATGACGGTGATGTGGTGTGCCACCTCGGCGACGAGCGCCAGGTCGTGGGACACGAAGATCATGGCGAAGCCGAGCTTCTCGCGCAGCTCGTTGAGCAGTGCGATGACCTGCTTCTGGACGGTGACGTCCAGGGCGGTGGTCGGCTCGTCCGCGATGATGAGCTTCGGGTCACGGGTCAGGGCCATGGCGATGAGAACGCGCTGGCGCTGGCCACCCGAGAGCTCGTGCGGGTAGGACTCGAGGGTGCGCTTGGGATCCAGGCCCACGAGCTCGAGGAGTTCCTCGGCGCTGCGCGTGCCGCCGCGGCTGGTCAGCTGCTTCATCTGAGCCTTGATCAGCATGGCGGGGTTCAGTGACGACAGGGCGTCCTGGTAGATCATGGCCATCTCGTGACCAAGCAGCGCGCGGCGTTCCTCGGCCGACTTCTCGAGCAGGTTCTCACCCTGGTAGAGGATCTCGCCCGTGATCTCGGCCTTGGGGTCGATGAGGCCCATGATGGTCAGGGCCGTGATCGACTTACCGCAGCCGGACTCGCCCACGAGGCCCATGGTCTCGCCGGGGCGGACCTTGAAGGACACGTGGTCGACGACGTTGACGTTGCCGTGACGCTCGAACTTGATGCACAGGTCGTTGACCTCGAGCAGCGGGGTCTTCTCCAGGTGCGCCTCAAAGCGGTCGGTGCGCTTGCCTTCGACGGACTCGAGGTCGTCGAGGCGGGCCTGCAGGGACTCGGCCTGCTCGGCGTAGGCGCGGCGCGGGTCGAGCAGGAGCTTGTCGGCCTCGCGTTCGGTGTCCTTGTCGACCTGAGCAACAGCACCCGAGGAGGGAGCAGCCACCATGGCGTCGGTGATGCCCTCAGACAGAATGTTGAGGCACAGGACCGTGATCATGATGAACAGGCCCGGGAAGAACGCGGTCCACCACTTGCCCAGCAGAACCGACAGGTTCGACGAGGCCTCGGACAGGACGTTGCCCCACGTGGCCACGGTGGTCGCCTGGAGGCCCGAACCAATGAAGGTCAGGGAGGCCTCGAGGATGATCGCGTCGGCGACAAGCACGGTGGCGAACACGAGAACCGGGGCGGCCGTGTTGCGCATGACGTGCTTGACGAGGATCCAGGGGGCGCGGGCGCCGGAGACGATCACCGCGCGGACGTAGTCCTCACCGTACGCGGCCATCACGTTCGCGCGAACGATGCGCGACAGCTGCGGGATGTACACGAAGGCGATCGAGCAGATGATGACGACGACCAGGCCGAAGGTGTTGCCAGACTTGGACAGCGTGCGTCCGAAGACCAGGACGGAGACGGCCGCCATGGCGATACCGGGCACCGCCATGACGATGTCCATGACGCGCATGATCGCTTCGGAGAAGGACTTGCGCACGACGGCCGCAATCGAACCGATGATCGCGCCGAAGAAGAGGGCGATCAGGGTCGAGCACAGACCGATCATCAGTGAGAAACGTCCGCCGAACAGGACGCGAGCGAAGATGTCACGGCCGACGTGGTCGGTTCCGAACAGGTGCTCGCCGGACGGGGCGCTCCACTTGTCGAAGATTTCATCGGGACCGTAGGGAGAAACCTGGGGCGCCAGGATCGAGACGAGGACGATGAGGGCAAGGAGGCCCATCGCGATCTTCGATCCGGTGGACATCGCACCGATGCGCGAGAAACGCGCGCCCTTCGCGGTGACCTTGCCGAGCTTTTCTTTCTGATTCATGCCTCACACCGACCTAATACGCGGATTGATGAGCAGGTAGAGCATGTCAACGATGATGTTGACGACGATGAACGCGATCGCGACGACGAGCGCGCCACCCTGCACCAGGGTGACCCAGTTTTCCTGGATGCCCTTGAGAAGGACTGCCTTACCCATTCCATCGATGGAGAAGATAATTTCGATAACGACCGCGCCACCCATCAGGTAGCCGATGCGCAGGCCGAGGACGGTCACGGGCGTGATGAGCGCGTTACGCAGCACGTTGCGGGCCACGACGATGCGCTTGGGGATGCCGGCGCCAACCGCGGTACGGACGTAGTCGCGGTCCAGTTCCTCAACCATTGAGGTACGCACGACTCGCGTCATCTGACCGACGACGGGAACTGCCAGGGCGATAGCCGGAAGGAGCATCCGCAGGAACCAGCCGCTCGGATCTTCGCTGAACGCGGGCAGCGGGCCGGAGACCGGAAGCTTCTGAACAAATCCCAGGACCAGCAGCGCTGCCAGCCAGAAGGACGGGGTGCCGATGCCGATGACCGAGAACACACGGATGACCTGGTCGGGCCAGCGGTCGCGGTACAGAGCGGCGAGAACACCGAGGGGGAAGGCGATGATGACGGCGAAGAACAGGCCGAGGAAGGTGAGCTGCAGGGTGATCGGAAGAGCCTGAGCAACCAGATCGGTCACGTGGTTGGACGTGCCAACGCCGTAGGTGCCGAGGTCACCGTGGAGCATGTTCCACAGGTAGTGACCGTACTGAACGAAGAAGGGGTCGTTGAGACCGTGCTGTACACGGTACTCTTCGAGAGCTTCGGGGGTCGCGGTCTCACCCAGTGCCGAGTAGGCGGGGTCAATCGGAGACAGCGACATGATGAAGAAGACGAGGAAGGACACGCCGACCACCATGATCGGCAGAGCCACCAAACGTCGTCCGATGAGTCGCAGAAGGTTATTCACTGCTAGACCTCCATTTCAACGGATTTTGGCAATAAGAAGGGAGGGGTGGCGCCCGACTGTGACGTCTGCCTCAGGGCGGGGCCCCACCCCTCCTCTCTTGTGGTCCCTCTAGGGGACTTACTTAGCGCTCACACCCAGCAGCTGCAGGCCGGTGGAGGAGATCGGCTGGAATCCTTCCACCTTCTGGGGGTTGGATCCAGTGATCATGTTGCGGAACACGAGCGGGAAGATCACGGTCTTCTCAGCGAGCAGATCCTGAGCCTCGCCCCACTTGGCCTTGGCGGCGTCACCGTCGAGCTGAACGGCCTCGTCCATGATGGACTGCAGCTTGTTGAAGGACTCGGGGTCCGAGGTCTGCCAGCCGTTACGCTTCTTGGTCCAGACGTTGTCGCCGTTCCACCAGGAGATGATGATGCCGGGGTCGGTGCCGAAGACCGAGGGGTCACCGGGGGCCAGGACGATGTCGTAGGTGGGGTTGTCAACGTCGGTGACGTTGGCGTAGAGGTCAGACGAAGCCATCTGAGTGTGGTTGACCTTCAGGCCCAGGGCCTCCAGATCGGACTTGATCTGGGGAACCAGGGAGAGGATCCACGGGTGGTCCGTCGACACCAGGTTCACCTCGAGGCCGGAGACGCCAGCGTCGCTCAGGAGCTTGGTGGCGGCATCCTTGTCGTAGGACAGATCGGTCGAGGGCTTCTTGTAGGCGGGGTTCGCCTCGGGCAGGAAGGAGGTTGCCTCAACGGCCTGGCCCTCAAGCGAGGAGCTGATCAGCTTCTGCTTATCGACAGCCTTGACAATCGCGCGGCGGACCTCGGGCTTGTCGAAGGGAGCCTTCTGCGTGTTGAACATCAGGAAGGGGTTGCCGTAGCCGGGCTTGGACTCGACGTTCCAGCCAGCGCCCTTGAGCTGATCCTGCGCGGAGGCGGGAACGGCTTCCATGATGTCGACGGTGCCACCAATGGCGGCGGCGAGGCGGGCCGAGTCATCCTTGAGGGACTGCCACTTGAGGGTGGCGACCTTCGCGGGCTCGTTGCCGGTGTAGTTCTCGTTCGGAACAGCGGTGATCTCAGTCGCCGTGATGTTCTCGTACTTGTACGGGCCGGTGCCGATCGGCTTCGCCTTGAGCGAGTCTTCGTCCATCGAGGCGGGGACAACGCGGACGTTGACGAAACGCTCCTTCAGGTTGGCGAAGGGGTGCTTCAGCTTGATCGTGATGGTGTTGTCGTCCTTGGCTTCGACAGAGTCGACGAAGGTGAAGAACTGACGGTAGATCGACTTCTCGGAGGTCGCGCGCTCGTAGGAGGCCACGAAGTCGGCGGCGGTCACGGGGGTGCCGTCGGAGAACTTCGCGCCGTCGCGCAGCTTCACCTCATACTCGGTGTCGGAGATCTTCTCCGGGTCACCGGCGGCCAGCGCGGGGCTGACGGAGTAGTCCGCCATGTTGAAACGGTACAGGCCCTCGAGGACCTGCCAGTTCGCACCCATGCCGAGAGCCGAGGTGGTGATCGGGCCGTAATCGGTGGTCTCGTAGGCGACACCGGCGGTGATCATACCCTTCGGCCCGTCGGAGGCCTTCGAGCCGCCGTCGGTCGACGTGGTGCTGGTGGTCGATCCGCCGCCGCACGCGGTCAGGATCATGGCGGCAGCTGCGGTCAGTGCAGCGCCGGTTGCGAAGTGTTTGCGCATTCGCATGTTCTCGCTCCTCATCTTCGAGAATTGGGACGTGCGGTTCTGTTGTTCCGCTCGCTATACTAATTCTATGTTGTCAGACAAATTAATGCAAGCGATATCACCTCCATCGCCCTCAGGAACCAATCAGAACCGACCCGTACCGGCAATTATTGACTCAAGATCCTCGGTAACGATGGATGCGATCAAGTCCTATATTTTGCGACATGGATTACATCCAGGTGACCGCCTCCCCACAGAATCGGCACTATGCGCCGACCTTGGCGTTTCGCGCTCATCCGTGCGAGAAGCTCTCCGACGCCTCCAGGCGCTCGACATTGTGACGGTCCGTCAGGGTTCGGGATCCTACGTCGGCGAGATGTCCATGCAGCCGCTCGTCGAGACGCTCGTTCTGCGCGCCGCCCTCGACGAGATCAACGGTGCGCAGTCCCTGCACGCGATCATCGACACGCGTCGCGCCCTCGACCTCGGGATCGCGGTTCCGCTCACCCGCGCCATGAAGGGAACCTCGAACCCACACCTGTGGGAGCTCGTCGAGGCGATGACCGAATACGCGCACTCGGGTTCGACCTACCTGGAGCCGGACATCGCGTTCCACTCCGGCCTGCTGGCCTACATCAACAACGAGCTCATGCAGCAGCTCGTGGGCGCCATGTGGCTCGTCCACCAGAGCGTCACTCCCCAGCTGGCCGCAGCGTCGCGCCAGGAAATGGAAGACACCGCCGAGGCCCACGCGGCCATCCTGCGGGCGTGTGAAGCCGGAGACGTCGAGGCATACGCAGCGGCAGTCGACGCACACTACGCCCCACTCCTCGCGATCATCGAAGGTCGCTAGAGCACACAGAAAAACCCGGAGCGTTGTGGGGGCACGCGCACCGGGTTTTCTGTATCCGCTTAGAGGCGGGCCTCAGCCTCCCACAGGCCGCGGTCGCGTTCAAAAACCACCACGGCCTCGTCCCCATCGACCGTCGCGTCGCTGTACCCGAACGCGCCCTGCCCAAAGGAGGCGACCGCCTCGGCGCAGATCTCACCCTCCCACGGGGGCGTCAGGCGTACGATCTCACCGCGGGCGCGCGCATCCACCCTCCCGGGGTGCACGAAAAGCGAACCGATCATGCGCGCGTTGCAGCCGGGATCGTCCAGCTGCCACAGGCGCCCACCCTCCCAGGTGCGCCCATCTCCCCACGCAAGGTAGCGCGCACCTGAGCCTCGCCCTTCAAAGCCCTGGATGCGGCAGTTCGCGACGAGGCGACCGTCCCATACGCCGAGCGTCGTCTCGTCGAGGAGCACTCCCCCATCGCCCACGAGGGGATCCGCCGCACCGACGAGGCGACCCGCGCGGGCATACACGACGCGCACGTGCGTCTCATCCCCCACGCGCACGACGTAGGGCAGCGCCACAGTCCCGTCGACGGTCGCGGTGCCCCCGGATGTCGCAAACAGCGCATCGGCACCCGTGAGCTCATACAGCTCGTCCGACATATCCACATAGGCGAGGTCTTCGGGACCACTCCCCCACGCCCACCAGGCCCGCAGGCGCTCACTATCCGCGCGAGAATCCATGTAGCCCACGCGCCCATCCGACGACGCGAACGCCAGATGCATGAGCCCATCTCCGTCCACGCCGACACACGCGTCCGAAGAGATCGGCGGGCCGCCGGCGGGAAGCGGGCGGGGCTCACTCCACCGCCCCACGCCCTCGCGCACCATCCACTGGATGCGGTTCGGATTCGGCAGATCCGAGGCCATCGTCAGCCCGTTGAAGTCCGATCCCGCGCCCGAGGCCGGGGCCGGCCGCTCGTCAAAAAATAAAACGGTCCGCTCATCCGCGAGTGTCACGAGGCCGGGGATGCGCGCCTCCCCCGCCCCCTTCGGGGCGACGATACAGCGGAAATCAGCGGAGTCAGTCATGTGTCCAGGATAACAGAGGCACCCGCGCGCATATACAAAGAACCCCGGGGAACCAAAGTTCCTCGGGGCTTTGAGACGGAAGCCGTCAGCGGGTCTCGCGGTGCGCCGTCGACTTGTGGCAGCGCGGGCAGTACTTCGCCAGCTCGAGACGATCCGGCGTGTTACGACGGTTCTTCTTGGTGATGTAGTTGCGCTCCTTGCACTCCGAGCAGGCCAGAGTGATCTTGGGGCGAACGTCCTGGGACTTGCTTGCCACGGTTGTTTCCCTCGCTTAGTTTCGTCGCTCACGCGACCTGTCGGATCAAAGAATTGTAGCGGGGGCGGGGCTCGAACCCGCGACCTCACGATTATGAGTCGTGCGCTCTGACCAGCTGAGCTACCCCGCCGCCGGAAGCGGATGAATCCGCGACCGGAGCCCCGAAAGGGAATCGAACCCTTGACCTTCTCCTTACCATGGAGACGCTCTGCCTACTGAGCTATCGGGGCAACGCCGGAAAGCCTATCTCATGTCCGAGCGCCGAAGCAATCCCGGAGCCTGAGAATGACGTCACAGGCGTTACTCACTGGAACCAGCGAGTGGTGGCAGGTGAGGGATTCGAACCCCCGAAGCACGAAGCGTCTGATTTACAGTCAGATCCATTTGGCCGCTTTGGTAACCTGCCGTGCGCCGCTCTCGCGGTGCCGTGAAAGAATAGCATTAAAATGGTTCCGAGCGCCAATCGGAACGAAGATCGGCGCAATTCCAACGAAAGGTGCACTCATGGCAGACTCCTCCTTCGACGTTGTCTCCAAGCTCGACCGCCAGGAGGTCGACAACGCTGTCAACCAGACCGCCACGGAGATCGCCAACCGCTACGACTTCCGCGGCGTCGATGCCGCCATCTCCCTCAGCGGCGACACGATCGCCATGGAAGCAAACTCCGCTTCCCGCGTGATGGCAATCCTCGACGTCCTGCAGTCCAAGCTGATCCGCCGCGGCCTGTCGCTGAAGGTTCTCGACTACAAGGACCGCGAGCCCAAGGCCTCCGGCAAGCTGTTCAAGCTCGCCTGCCCCCTCAAGGAAGGCATCCCGCAGGACACCGCGAAGAAGATCTCGAAGCTCATCCGCGAGGAAGGCCCCAAGGGCGTCAAGGCGCAGATCCAGGGTGACGAACTTCGCGTTTCCTCCAAGTCCCGCGACGACCTGCAGGCCGTCATCGCCCTCCTCAAGGGTCCCAAGGGCGAAGAACTCGACGTCGCGCTCCAGTTCGTGAACTACCGCTGATCGCTGCAATAGCAGAGGGCGGGCGGCCGGTTCATCCCGGCCGCCCGCCCACGCGTTTGCAAGGCCTAATAGCCTGCGATTTTCTCCAGTCTCGCAATGCGCTGCTCCATCGGCGGGTGCGTCGAAAACATGCGTATGAGGGACTGCCCGCGGAACGGGTTCGCGATCATCATCGCCGCCACGTTGCGCGTACGCGGGGTTTCTTCCATCGGACGGCGGTCCGTCGTAATCTCCAGCTTGCGCAGCGCCGAGGCCAGAGCCAGCGGATCCTGGGTCAGCATCGCGCCATCCTCGTCGGCATCGAACTCGCGCGTGCGCGACAGCGAGAACTGGATGAGCATCGACGCAAAGGGAGCCAAAATGCTCATCGCAAGGAGGCCGATGAAGCTCATTGCCCCGCCCTCTCGACGGTTCCCACCTCCGAAGAAGAGCAGTCCCTGCGCGATCGACGTGATCAGACCGCCCATCGCGGCAGCGACAGACGTCGTCAGGATGTCGCGGTTGTAGACATGCATCAGCTCATGCCCCAGCACTCCGCGCAGCTCACGCTCATTGAGAATAGCCAGGATGCCCTCCGTGCAGCACACCGCCGCATTGTTCGGGTTACGCCCCGTCGCAAATGCATTCGGCGTCAAGGACGGCGCCACCCAGATCGAAGGCATCGGCTGCTGTGCGCGAGCCGACAGCTCACGAACAATCGCGTATAGCTGTGGCTGCTGCATCTCAGTGACCCGGTACGCACCCATGGACCTCAGCGCGATCGTCGCAGAGTTCCAGTACGAGTACGCGGTCTGGACGAGCCCAATGCCCGCAAACACAACAATCCACACCATGCGCCCCGTACCCGAAGCGATCAGCGCGCCAATGGCAAGCAGCAGCGCCCACATGCTTCCCAGCAGGAGAGTCGTCTTCAGACCATTGTGATAGTTGCGGTGAACCATACAGGCGATCCTATGGGGGTTACCTGAGAAGCCCCTGGGAGCCAGCCGGAGGCCAGGTGGGAACCGATTCGCCACTCATTGGCTCAGTAACGAGGCAGGGGCACACTCCTCCGCCCACCCAGGGAGTCGACCCCCGCCAACAATCCCGTCGCACAGACGAACGAGGCCGCGACCGGGAAACCCGGCCACGGCCTCGTCGAGAGATTCAGGGACGCTCAGTTGCGGCGGCCCGGACCCGTGTAGTCATCGAAGCGCTCGGGGGCACTCGGCACGCCCATCTCGCCCATCTCGCCGATGAGATCCGTTGCCGTCGGATCCACCTGCGCACCACGCGAAATGTCCGTCATCGCGCGACGCGAGACGACCTTGATGCGCTCGCGCGTGCCGCGGCCGCCCGGAAGCTCGCCGTAGTCCTCGCCCAGAGCCTGCTCGTAGGCGTCCAGGAGCTCCCAGCCCTCCCACGTCGTGAACTCGACGCCACGGGACTCCAAGAGCGCCACCATAGCCTCGTGGCCCACCTCAGCGGTGTTCGCGTGCAGACGGCCCTCGGAGGCGTCCTCCACGAGGTGAGAGATCGTCTGCTGGGCGTCCGACTTCGTCGAACCGATGAGGCCGACGGGGCCGCGCTTGATCCAACCGGTCGCGTACACGCCCGGGATCACGGGGGCGGATTCGTCCTTCGTGGTGTCGCCCTCAATGACGCGTCCCTCGACGTTGGGCACGACGCCGGCGCGCTCATCGAAGGGCAGGCCCGGGATCGGCGAGGAGTAGTAGCCCACCGCGCGGTACACGGCCTGCACGGGCCACGTCGTGATGACGCCCGTACCCGAGACGCTGCCATCGCCGTTCAGGGCGGTGCGCTCGGTACGCAGGGCCTTCACGTGACCGTTCTCGTCCGCGACGATCTCGACCGGGGCCTGGAACAGGTGAATGTGAATGCGACGCGACGCCGTGTGTTCCTCCGGGTCCGCCATCGCGTAGCTCGTCAGCGTCTTGACGACCTGACGCTGCTGGTTCGACGCGCGCAGCGCCTCCTCCGAGCCCTCGTCGAAGTCGAAGTCCTCTTCCGAAACGATGACATCCACGTCCGGCACCTTGCCCAGCTCGCGCAGCTCCAGCGGCGTGAACTTGACCTGAGCGGGGCCACGACGGCCGAACACGTGCACGTCGGTGATCGGGTTCTGCGCGAGCCCCTCGGCCACGTTGGCCGGCACCTCGGTCTTGAGCATGTCCTCGGCGTGCTTAGCCAGGACGCGAGCAACGTCCAGTGCCACGTTGCCGACGCCCAGGACCGCCACCTCGCGGGCCTTCAGCGGCCACGTGCGCGGGTAGTCCGGGTTTCCGTCGTACCAGGACACGAAGTCGGCTGCGCCGTAGGACTCCGGCAGATCCACGCCAGGAATGTCGAGCGGGTGATCGCGGTCCGCGCCCGTCGCAATGATGATCGCGTCGTAGTGGTCACGCAGGTCGTCGATCGTTACGTCGCGGCCAACCTCGACGTTGCCGAGCAGGCGGATGTCGCCACGCTGGAGGATCTTGTACAGCGCCACAATGATCTGCTTGATACGCGGATGATCCGGAGCGACGCCGTAACGCACGAGACCGTAGGGCGCGGGAAGACGCTCAAACAGGTCGATATTCACCTCGAGCCCCGACTTGGACAGGATGTCCGACGCGTAAATGCCAGCGGGACCAGCGCCGATGACGGCGACGTTGAGCGGTGCCAACCGATTTCTCCTTCTACGTGACCGCGCGCGTGTGCGCGCACCTGGGCACTAAGTCTAGCGCGCCGTTGCCAAGGGCAACCTTAGCTGAGACCCCTCACACACCTCAAGGGTCCCCCGGGCACACGACAAGGCCGGGGCGCGGTCTCTCCCCCCACGCATGAGGCCGGGGCGTCTCCCCCCACATACAAGGCCTTGCCATGTTCGGTTCAGAGGCAACCTCTGCGCTGCCCACCCAAAAGTCGCATGCAATTCGACTGACCATATTTTTCTTATCACCCAGAAACATTGGAATCACAACGAGACTATTTCAATACCCAAAAGGTTGATCGGGAAATTGCATGCGACATTGTTGGGAAACCAAGACGACGTCCCATACAAGATCAGACCAAGACCAGGACTGGTCGTGAGACTATGCACCCGTTACGGGGCAGTGCACCCGTTAAGGGGCTGTGCACCCGATCAGAAAGGGTGCAATGCCTACGGATCGGGTGCACCGCACAACGCTCGAATACCCCAAAGAAGAGTCTGCCGCCCCGCACGCATCGCCCGCAGACAGGAACACACGAAGCCACAAGACCCCCAAGCACCGCCGGTGTGGAGGGCGCCGGAAGGAAGCGGAGGGCCAGGCGGCTGTACCCGCGAG